>CANBFZ010000223.1 GCA_947367725.1 uncultured Eubacterium sp. | reverse complement strand
AATTATTTTATAGCACTTTTTTATCCATTTACTTTGTTTGAGATATGTGGACATGGAAAGAAACTATACTGGAGGCGGTTTTGTGACAGAACAGGAAATATTAGAGATGGCGCGAGGCGCCGGCATTGACGGCTGTGCTTTTATCCATGCGGAAGATCTGGTTTTTGAATTTGGGTTTCGCAAGTACTGTGAAATGAATCAGTGCGGCAACTACGGCGCAAACTATGGATGTCCACCGGATTGCGGCACACCACTTGCGATGAAAGAAAAGGCAGTCTGCTACAGCAAGGCGCTGGTACTTCAGACGGTACAGCCTGTAACCGATCTGTCTGACGCGGTGGAAACTGGTGCACTGAAGAAAAAGCATAACGCTAGACTGCGTGTTTTTTTTGACCAACTGGAGGCAGCAGGTGTAAAGGGGATGGCGATTATGGCAGGTCCCTGTAGTTTTTGCAGCCCGTGTGCTAAAGTTAGCGGGGCGCCATGCCGATTTCCAGAGAAACGGACTTCCTGTCTTTCTGCTTATGGCATCAATGTGGCGAAAATGTGTGAAAGCTGCGGGCTTTCATGGGACTATGGGACAAAGCATGTGGCCTTCTTTGGCATCTATATGATGTCCTCAATCTGTTAAACGAGTAAGAACGCCTAAAAATAGAGAATAAAAGCTGCGGGCTGTTTTGTTTGAAGACAGCCTTTTGTCATAGGATGGTATGACAGATAGATCGCCTGCCCTATGTCCTGAAATATGGATTTTTGGAACGGTTTTTCGGACGATTTTGTCGGCGTAAGGGCATATTGGATTTGATAAAAAATCAGAATCAACTGAAATGAAAGAGTTTTTGCAAATAGGTTCTTTCTGGCACAAGCCTTGCGTATCTTTTTTATGTGAGAAATCACCAAAGAAAAGGAGATGATGAAATGAAGAAAAAATTAGTCAGTGTAATCCTGATTCTGTCTGTTGCCATGACGCTGTGTTTTGGTGCTGCGGGAACTGTCTATGCGGGAGACCAAATGCAGAGAGTGAATCTGTCGGTCAGTGTAGACGGAAAGGAACCGGTGACCGTAAAGGCTTACAATGCGTCCTATGCCTATAATATGTATGTTTCAGTCAGGGACTTGTGCAGTGCTTTAAACGGAAGTGAAAAGCAGATGGATTTTCAATATGATGCAGAACAAGGCAAATATTTTTTCACGACAGGGAAAAGCTATGAAGCTGTCGGTGGTGAAAACAATGGCTTTGATGTAACGTATAGTCAAAATCCGAAAGAAGGGCAGGATGATATCAGTCTTAGTACCCCGAGCATGTCTGCGCCAACCAATATGGAAATTGACGGAAAGCCTTTCGGCTATAGTGTCTATAAAGCCGAAGATGATATTTATATGAAGATTTTGGATCTAGGCTTTGCGTTTGATTTGCAGACTGTGCTAACAGGGAAACATGCACTGTCCATTGATACAAATAAGGCGTTTGACATTGCGATAGATCAGCTAGATCAAAATGGCTATTTTCGGTTTCTTCATGGCGCGATTGTAGGCAATGCGGATACAGGAGAAATTTTATACGCCTGCAATGAAAATGTACAGACACAGCTGGCATCCACGACGAAGCTGATGACCTATCTGCTGGTGCAGGAAGCCATTGATCAGGGTAAAATTTCTTTAGATACCAAAGTGAAAATTTCAGAAACAGTGATGGAAGAAGCCAATTCGGAGGACAGCACCGGGATCTGCAGAAACAATTTTACATTAGGGAAAGAAGTATCTGTGCAGGATTTGCTGGCGGGTTTCTTATTGCCATCTGCCAATGAATGCGGTACGGCGCTGGCAGAGGCAGTCAGTGGCTCTGAGGCTAAATTTGTGCGGCAGATGAATCAGAGAGCCAAGGCTTTGGGACTTACGACTGCCGTATTCTATAATGTGCATGGACTTCCGAATTATGATGCAAATGCGGTGACTGCAAAGCGCCAGAATTCTATGTCTGCAAAAGATATGTTTCGATTGTCGTCTTATCTGCTGCAGCATTATCAGAAAGAACTGACTGCCTTTACGGCGAAAACAGAGATTGCGCTACCGACGTTCGGTGAAGATGTAACTGCCGTTTCTACCTATGGCACACTGATTTACAATTTAGGTGCAATTGGGCTGAAAACTGGCACCACCAATCGCTCCGGCGCTAACATGATTACGGCAGTTCCTGTTAAAATTGGCGGAAAGACACAGAACGTGGTTGCAGTGATACTGGGTGCAGAAAATACAGCAGAACGTTATGAAAAGAGTACCATGCTGATTGCATACGCCAAGCAGTATTATGCAGAGAAAGACGCAGTAAAAGCAGTAAAAATTAAAGCCTCTGCGAAGACCGGAAAGAATGGAATTACAATTTCTTGGAAAAAAACCGGAAATGCGGTGGACGGTTACCAGGTATACAGAGCGACCAAGAAAAACGGAACGTATAAGAAAATCGTGACAACGAAGAAGCTTTCTGTTGTCAATAAGCGTACAGACCAGGGAAAAACCTATTACTACAAGGTGAGAGGTTACAAGAAGATTGACGGCCATACAGTCTACACACCGTGGTCAGAAAAAGTTGCACAGAAACGATAAAGCACATTAGATCAAAAAATAATAGCCTGCCTGCACGGAATCAATCCGTGCGTGCAGGCTGTTTTGCTGTATGGCAGATGTGTTAGTCCTTTTTGACATCATAGGCAATGAGGGCAACTTGTGCGCCGCACTGATTGGATAATTTTTTCTCCGCCTCATCAATGATTTTCATCTCTGTCGGCGAGATTACCGCAAATTTTTCAAATTCCATGTTCTGTCACCTCCTATGGTTTTTAGTATGGCGGATTTTAAGAAAAAGTTGCAAGCAGAAACAAAAAACAAGAGCAACAGGCGCGCGACCGTCTTCTGCAATTATGTACTGGTAAGTTTCCTAAAGATATGATACAATAAATTGTTAAAGCAAGATGAAAAGGGGGAGCCATGGAACCAATCATTCGCATAGAACATTTGATTTTTGAATATACAGCGGCAGAGGACGAAATCCCGGTTCGCGCCATCGATGATATTTCCCTGCAGATTGAGCAAGGCAGTTTTACTGCGATCATCGGCAGAAATGGTTCTGGTAAATCGACGCTGGCAAAAAATCTCAATGGATTGCTGCTGCCTAGTGGCGGCCGGATTTTTGTAAAAGCCTGGGATACGGCAGACGAAGCCCATGTTTGGGATGTGCGGCAGACAGCTGGCATGGTATTTCAGAATCCAGATAATCAGCTGGTTTCCTCTATTGTAGAAGATGATGTGGCATTTGGTCCTGAGAATTTGGGTGTTGCCCCTGCAGAAATCTGCCAAAGAGTTTCCGATGCGCTGCACGCTGTCAATATGGAGAAATACAGAAAAAAATCGCCGCATATGCTGTCGGGCGGACAAAAGCAGCGAATTGCCATTGCCGGGGCGATTGCCATGAAACCTGCTTGTATCATTTTTGATGAGCCGACGGCGATGCTGGATCCCAAGGGCAGAGCGGAAATCATGACGATTATCAAGCAGCTGCATGACGAGGGGATTACAGTGGTACTGATTACTCATTTTATGGACGAGGCTGTGGAGGCTGATCGGGTGGTGATTATGGATCAGGGTCATATCCTGCTTTCTGGGACACCTGCAGAAGTTTTTGCCCAGGAAGAAATTCTGCGGGAGGCAAGTCTTGATTTGCCCCTTGCTGTGGAACTTTCGCAGAAACTGCGAAAGCGGGGGATCAAAGTGCCGAAAGAAATTATCACCGTTGAAGGACTGGTAGAATTCGTATGTCAATACAAGTAAGAAATTTATCCCATATTTATTCCAAGGGAATGCCAGAGGAACAGAAAGCGCTGGACAACATCAATTTTGATATTTACGATGGAGAGATCATCGGTGTGATCGGTCACACTGGCTCTGGAAAGTCCACGCTGCTGCAGCATCTCAATGGGCTGCTGAAAGCAGACAGCGGCACCATCGAAATCGATGGAACCGATATTACAAAGCCAGGCGTTCTTATGCGGGATATTAGAAAGAAAGTTGGACTGGTGTTTCAATATCCGGAGTATCAGCTTTTTGAAGAGACTGTTTATAAAGACATCTCCTTCGGCCCGAAAAATATGGGGCTGGACGAGGGGGAAATCGACCGCCGGGTGCGGCAGGCCGCCCAGTTCGTGGGCCTCAAGGACGCGGTGCTGGAGCACTCCCCCTTTGAACTCTCCGGCGGGCAGAAGCGCCGGGTGGCCCTGGCGGGGGTGCTGGCCATGGAGC
>CANBFZ010000222.1 GCA_947367725.1 uncultured Eubacterium sp. | reverse complement strand
TCACTACTTCCGGCATCCCCAGCGGATTCAGGTTAGCGGAAAAGTCGTAAACCGGATGGTCAAATTTATAAATATTTCCGCCATGTACTTCTTTCATCATAATAACTCCAAACAAATTCTGATTCCGGCAAATACGAAAAGAGTCAAAACCGAAGCGCCGTACATCAGCTTTGCTGCATATCTGATATCAGCAGCTTCGATCTGCCTATCATCATCACCAATCGTCTTTTTCTTATATAAGGTTCCAAAATAGTAAGCATCTCCAGCCAGCTGGATATGCAGCGCACCTGCACATGCCGATTCCGGATGGGCGCTGTTGGGACTGGCATGGTTATGCCGGTCTCTTTTATAAATACGCCAAGCGTTTTTTGGATCAAACCCTGTAAAAAACGCCGCAAGCACCATGAAAAGCGCCGTCAGCCGCGCCGGAATATAATTAAATATATCGTCGGAAATGGCAGATACCCTACCAAAGTACAAATACTTGTCATTTTTATATCCGACCATAGAATCCAGGGTATTGACGCCTTTGTACAACATGCCCAAAGGCGCACCGCCAAGGAGCATAAACAGCATCGGCGCGATGACGCCGTCCGACGTATTCTCCGCAATGGTTTCCACGACCGCTTTGGTAATCTGCTGAAAATCCAAATTCTGTGTATCTCTGCCTACAATCCAGGACAGGTACTTTCGCGCCCCTGCCAGATCTTCTGCCTCGATATGACGGTGCACCCGCATGCTTTCGTCTTTCAGGGACTTTGCCGCGAAAATCTGATAGCAGAAAAGAATTTCCAATGCGTATCTCAAATAAATATGTACTTGCGCGGCAGCTTCCAAAAGCCCCAGACATATGCCAAAACTCAGCAGCGGAACGCAGACTGCAAGTACTGCCCCTGCTGCGATTTCTCCGCTTTTCGTCTTGGGAAACAGTTTTCGGAGCGCCCACTGCCCTTTGGCGATGAAAAAGCCGATCAGCCGAATGGGATGGGGCAGCCAGCGAGGATCACCAAAGAGACAGTCCAGTAAAAATCCAGCGATTACAACGATGACGATTTCCATGCAAATGCCTCACATTTCTTTACAAAGTTTTCCGCAAAGCGAAGATTGCTCCACAGATGAAGATGGGGATAGCCTGCAAACAAGGTTTCTCCGGCGCACACAGCCTGCCAGCTGCGGCTGCCTTTGCTGGCGGTAAACCCGTCACCTGTAACATTGCTGTCGCTGTAGTGAAACTCGTGACAGCGAATGGCTTCGCCTTCACGGCACATCAGGTTATCCCGGTTTGCGGTCAATGTCTTATAGCCGAATCGTACCAGCTTTTCCGTCATATGGGAATGACCTTCCAGAACCCCTGCCATAGCATAGATGCTGCCATCCTTTTCAATGGATTTACCCAGATACATAAATCCGCCGCACTCGGCATAGATCGGCATACCCTTTGCTGCAGCCTCCTTGATAGATGCCAGCATAGAAGTATTCTGCGAAAGCTGCTGCAGGTACTCCTCCGGATAGCCGCCGCCCAAAATCAGCCCGCAAACACCGGTGGGAATCTCTTTGTCCGCAAGGGGTGAAAAAGGAACGAGTTCCGCGCCCAGACGTTTCAATAAGGTGAAATTATCTTCATAATAGAAGCAGAATGCCTTATCTTTCGCAACTGCAATTGGAACCGGTTTTTCTGCTCCACGGGATACCTTTACTTCCTCGCAGGAAAGTACCGGTGCAGAAGCCGCAAGCTGCAGGATGCCGTCGATATCTAAAGAGGCTTCCGCTGCTCTGCCCAGCGCCTCCATCTTTTCTTTTAAATCATCAACCTCGGCAGCTGTCACAAGACCCAGGTGACGGCTAGAAAGCTGCGCCTCGGCAACCGGCGGCAGGAAGCCGTACACCTTGATAGGAAGCCTTTCTTCTATCATTTCCTTATAAACAGGATACATGGCTTTGGAGCAGTGATTGAGAATGACCCCAGCTACCTGATTTTCCGCAAAGTGCAGGTAGCCGGAAAGTTCCGCCAAAAGAGACAGGCTCTTGCCCCGCACACCAGCAATGAGAATCTCCGGCGTCTCTGTGACTCTGGAAATGTGATTGGCGGAACAGGTGTCATCCGCAAATCCCAGTCCGTCATACATGCCCATGACGCCCTCGATGATTGCCACGTCCGCATCTTTTCCGTTTTCTGACAGTAAATATTTTACTGTATTTTCCCCGCACAGGAACAAGTCCAGATTTCTGGATTTGGTACCTATGATTTCACTGTGAAACATAGGGTCAATATAATCAGGCCCGCATTTAAAGCTGGCAGCATTGACACCGCGCATAGACAACGCTTTTAAAAGGGCGCAGGTGACCGTCGTCTTGCCGCACCCACTGCCGGTGCCCGCCAGCATGATTCGACTAACCTTAGTGTTCAAGTTTTTTCGCTCCTTTGATGATATAAACCGGGTTTTCTGCCTTCATCAGATGGTAATTTCCCAGTTTCTGTGCCGCAGAAATATTGGCGCAAATGGTCTCCGTTTCCATAGACAGTGCAGCAAAAACATGAACTGCTTGGGTGATGGTTTCCAGGGTGACTGCCGTGACCACAAAGATCGCGTTCGGATTTCGCTGCAGCACCGTTTCCACAATTTCCTGCAGATTGCCTGTGCTGCCACCGATAAAGACTTTGTCTGCAGGCGGAAACGCTGCTAAGGAATCAGGCGCCAGCGCACAGTGAATTTCAATGTTATAGGCGCCGGTTGCCACCATATTCTGTTTCACTAAAGCGACTGCTTCCTGGTTTTTTTCCACTGCATAGACGGTGGATTCTGATGCTTTATATGCCATCGCACAAGATACAGATCCGGTACCTGCACCGATATCGTAAACCACGTCCTGGGGCTGTATTTCCAAAGCCGCCAAAGACAAATTCCGCACCGCCTCCTTGGTCATCGGACTTTTTCCACGGATAAAATCGCTGTCCTTTAAGGTTTTATGTCGGTTTGCATAATCTTTATTCTCGACAATCACCACCGCAAGGTCGTCAAACTGCATGTTCTCAAGTTCCGCCGGTGTTCCGCTGACAATCTGCTCCTTTTCCGAGGACAGATGTGCCCCGACATGGACGCGAACCGCTGCCAGTCCTGCTTCTAAGAGCTGCGCAATCACATCTGCGGCTTTTATGGTTCCGCCAGTCAGTGCGAAGACGCTCTCGTTGTAGCAGACATGGGGTACAATGGAGCTGTCTCTGCCGTGCAGACTGACCAGTTTCATCTGTTCATAACCCATCTTTAGCTTTGCCGCGAAATAAGACAGGCTGCCGATCCCACACGCAAAGGAAACCGAAATTTCTGGCTTCACCCTGCTTGCAATGGTTTTCGCAATACTATAAAACCCGGTATCTCCAGAAGCTACTACACATACCATTTCTTCTTTTGCCGCGTTTTCATTGAGATAAGCGATGGTATCCATGACCCCCATCACCTGCACTTTATCCGTCACGGCAGAAAGCGGCGCTGCAAGCCGCTGCGCTGTCAGTACCAAATCCGCGGATCGGATGGCGGCCAGGGTATGTTCTGTATAAAAATCAATTGCGCCCGGACCTGCGCCTGCTACAATTACCTGCATGTTCTTTATCCTCTGATTCTATCTACTAAAATATCGGCAAGACGTTCGTCCACACCCAGGGTACGTCCCATTTCCAGCTTTACATGCGGATACTTTTTCAGAATTTCTCCGATTTCATTTGGAATATCCTCTCTGATGTGAATGCCTTCAAACAGGAAATATGGGACAACTTTCAGTTCCGTAACCCCCTGCTCCGCCAGTTTTTTCACACCATGTTCAATATTTTCTTCACAAAATTCCATATATGCGATTTCAATAGGCAGGTCTGTAACTTTCTGCCGCACCATCCCAACTACTTCGTTGATGGTATCCTTCGTCGCCTGTACTCTGCTGCCGTGTGCTAAAATTAAAACACCTTTCATCTTCTGTTCTCCTTTATATTTTCTTTCTATCCGGTACGCCCACAGTCTTGCATGTTGACAAAATCCTGATTTTCTTGTATTTTTGTCAATAAATGCACGTTAAAATGACGTTTTTTTCATGTTTTTCGCTCTAACATTGACAAGATTGACAAACTCTCGATTTTTTATCAAATTAGTCAATGGTTTTGCCCTAAAACCTTGACAAAATTGACAGATTTCTTGTTTTTTGTCAATCTTGTCAACGTTAAAGCATAATATTGGATGCAGCGCTGCAATTTACACCCGATTCATTGACAAAAATTCGAAAATAAAAGAAATTTGTCAATGTCTTATT
>CANBFZ010000221.1 GCA_947367725.1 uncultured Eubacterium sp. | reverse complement strand
TTTCCTGCTTCTGATTTTGGCGCTGCAGCAGTTTGACGGTAATATTCTGGGACCGAAGATTTTAGGCGGCACCACAGGGCTTGCCAGCTTTTGGGTTCTCTTTGCGATTCTCATGGGAGGCGGTTTGTTCGGCTTTGCAGGCATGGTACTGGGCGTGCCGGTCTGCGCAGTGGCATTCTATTACCTGAATCTGTATCTTAGAAAGCGGCTTGCACGCCGGAATATGCCGATGGATACGGTAGACTATCAAGATTTCAATAAATATGATATCAATAGGAAGGATGTATTGTGATGGAGAGATTAGAGCATGTAGATATGAGGCAGTATACCTCATTTAAGGCAGGCGGTGCTGCAGAGGAACTGGTATTGCCGGAAACCATTGATGAACTGATGGAAGTATTGCAGGCGCTGCATCGCAGCGGAAGACCTTTTATCATGCTGGGAAACGGTTCCAATACACTGATTCAAGACAGTGGATTTGCTGGGACTGTTGTCAAACTGGGCGAAGGATTCAGTCAAGTGAAGGTAGACGGCGAAACAGGTGAAAAGCTGGTTTGCGGTTGTGCGGCGCTGATGTCTTCTGTTGCAAAAATTGCTTTGGCAGAAGAGCTGACTGGCTTTGAATTTGCCAGCGGTATTCCGGGGAGCATCGGCGGAGCAGTATTCATGAATGCAGGGGCTTACGGTGGCGAAATGAAAGATATTGTAGAAAGCGTCAATCTTGTCAGCAGAGATGGTAAGACCATGCGGACGGTTAGCGGTGCGAAGATGGACTTTCGTTATCGTCACAGCATTTTGGAGGAAACTGGAGAAATTGCAGTTTCAGTGCTGCTAAACCTTGCCAAGGGGGATCCGCAGAAGATTGCAGAGCAGATGCGGGAACTGACGAAGCGACGCAATGAAAAACAGCCAGTGCAATATCCTAGCGCAGGCAGCTTCTTCAAAAGACCAGAGGGATTTTTTGCAGGAAAACTCATTCAGGACGCAGGTCTTTCCGGTCTTTCTGTAGGCGGCGCGAAGGTGTCAGAACTCCACAATGGTTTTATTATCAATGCGGGTGGGGCAACGGCAACCGATATTATTGACCTAATGCATCTGGTGCAAAATACCGTTTTTGATAAGTTTGGTGTTAGATTGGAACCGGAGGTAAGAATCATTGGAGATTAGAGGTAAACAGTACCAAATGACCTTTGACTATCACACGCACACGACCTTTTCTCACGGCAAAGGTGTCATCGAAGACAATGTGAAAGCAGCGCAGGCCGCAGGTCTTTCCGGTCTTGCCATTACTGATCACGGACCGGGTCACCTAACTTATGGTGTAAAACGGCGGGACATTCCTGTCATGCGGGCAGAAGTGGATCGGCTGCGGCAGATATATCCGCAGATAGAACTTTATTTAGGGGTGGAAGCCAATATTGTGGCGAAGCCGCCATATTTAGATGTAAAGCCGTCGGAACGCTCCTATTTTGATTTTATTATTGGGGGCTATCACTATGGCATTCCGCATGGCTATTGCGTTGGGAACTGGTTGGACGCCCATGGCGCGGCGCCGAGCGTGACCGGTAGGCGCCTTTTGATCAAGAATACAGATATGACGTTGAAAGCGCTTTATGAGAACGATTTGAAGATATTGACCCATCCAGGCGATAAAGGCAGATTTGATATTGCAGCCATTGCTAAGGCGTGCGAGGAAACAGATACCTGGATGGAAATCAGCACCTGGCACAGCCATCTTTCTGTAGAAGAAATCAAAATTGCAGCAAAGACCGGTGCAAAGTTTGTGGTCAGCAGTGATGCACATACACCGGGACGAGTAGGCAGCTTTGCCGGCGGCGTCGAACGAGCGCTCGATGCAGGACTTGATATCAGCAGAATTGTGAATGTGATCTCGATAGAAGCATAACTTGTGAAAGCAGGAGAAGAGGAACCATGGAAAAAATGCAGGTAGTCATTGTAACAGGTCTTTCCGGTGCAGGAAAAACCAATGCTGCGGACTGGTTTGAGGATCAGGGTTATTATTGCGTAGACAACATGCCGCCGGCGCTGATGAAAAATTTTATTGATCTGGCGGCGTATTCCAATCAAAATATTGAAAAGGCGGCGTTTGTAGTAGATGTGCGGGGCGGCGAGTTTTTTGGTGATTTGAATCAGTGCCTGGAATTTCTTGCGGAGAATCCGGCAGTCAGTTGCAAAATCCTGTTTATCGAGGCTTCTGACGAAACGTTAATTAAACGTTACAATGAAACTAGGCGCAGTCATCCCCTGTCAGCAGGTTCCACTTCACGGGAAGTCATTGAAAAAGAGCGGGAGCAGCTCTCAGAACTGCGTAGACGAGCGGATTATATCATTGATACGACCAATATGAAAACCGCAGGGTTTAAAAATGAGATGGAGCGGATTTTTGTCGGGGACAACCGCCAGGCGACATTTGCGGTCAATGTGACATCTTTTGGGTACAAACACGGTATTCCCATTGAAACAGATCTGGTGTTCGATATGCGATTTATTCCTAATCCGTATTATGTGCCTAGCCTAAAACGGCTGACTGGCAACAATAAAAAAGTATTTCAGTATGTGATGAAACAGGAGATTGCAAAGGAATTTGCAGCGCAGCTGACTTCAATGATGGATACGATCATTCCATGTTATGTGAAAGAAGGAAAATATCATCTGAATATTGCCTTTGGCTGCACTGGCGGACAGCACCGTTCGGTGACTATGGCCAATCATATGGCGGAAGTATTTCGCGAAAAAGGGTATCGTGTTACACTGAAGCACCGGGATTTATAAATTCCCCCCTACCCAGAGCGGGAAATTTATGGTATACTACATGTATGCTAGTTTGTTGAGGAGCATTGCGCAGTAGAGCTGCGTGAGAGAAATTTTTAAGTCCGGTTTGACTGACGGGAATGTTTGCCGGGTTTGGAAAGCAATATGTTAATCAAAGGAGAAAGACCAATGGACAAATTAATCATCAGCGCTTGTATTTGCGGCGCAGAAGTCACCAAGGAACAGAATCCAAACGTTCCTTACACCGTAGAAGAAATCGTAAGAGAAGCAAAATCTGCTTATGATGCAGGTGCATCTTTAATCCATCTGCATGTTAGATGGGATGATGGTACACCGACGCAGGATAAGGGCAGATTCCAGGAATGTATTGACGCAATCAGAAAAGAATGTCCGGATGCAATCATCCAGCCTTCCACTGGCGGCGCAGTTGGTATGACTGACCTGGAGAGATTACAGTCTACAGAAGTAGTGCCAACACCAGAAATGGCTACATTAGACTGCGGTACTTGTAACTTTGGCGGAGACGAAATCTTTATCAATACAGATAACACCATCGTAAACTTTGCAAAGATCATGCAGGAAAGAGGCATCAAGCCAGAATGTGAAGTATTCGACAAGGGTATGATTGACCTTGCGATGAAGACTGCTTACAAGAAGGGTTTCCTGCCGAAGCCGATTCACTGGGACTTCGTACTGGGCGTACAGATGAGCGCTACCATCAGAGACCTGGTTTACATGGTAGAATCCATTCCGGAAGGTTCCACTTGGACTGCAACTGGACTTGGTAAGAACGCATGGCACATCGCAGCAGCTACCATCTCCATGGGCGGACACGTTCGTGTAGGATTTGAAGATAACCTCTACATGGAAAAAGGCGTGTTAGCCGAATCCAATGGTCAGATGGTTGCGAAGGTTGTAGAACTGGCAAAAATGCTGGGCAGAGAAGTTGCAACACCTGCAGAAGCAAGAGAAATTCTGGGTCTTGCACCGCTGAAATAAGGAATCATGAAGAAAAAGCCGCTGTGCGCTGTTGCGCGCCGCGGCTTTTGTCGTTAGTAGACGCGCAGCTATGGAATTTTTTATGCGGGGCACTGCTGCTGAAAAATGGATAGAAAACTCTCGGTTCTGCATTTCATGTTATTTTTTACTGATTTGCAGAACGTAGTTCTGCATTTTTGCCATTTCAGCTTTAAAATGCAGAACTTTTCGCTGAAGCAGAATCGGCGCAGTCACTTTTTTGTGTATTTATTGGATTGGTTCGGTTGCCTGTGCCAGCCAGATTTTTACTTCATCGCTGACGCGCGGTGCGATTTTTTCATAAACTTCTCTATGGTAATCGTTGAGCCATGCCAGCTCTTCTTCGTGGAGAAGTGCTGGTAGAATCGCCTCTCGATCAAAAGGACAGAAGGTGATAGTTTCAAAGCCAATCTGTCCGGTTGGCAGATCTACGCTGTGCATTTCGTTTTCGAGACGAATGCCGTATGCGCCTTCCAGATAGACGCCTGGCTCATT
>CANBFZ010000220.1 GCA_947367725.1 uncultured Eubacterium sp. | reverse complement strand
ACTGTGACGATAAGGTGTGGCCGATGGTTGCGCCGGGAGCGGCGATCAATGAGGCTTTTGATGAGAAAGACCTGGCAGAGAAAGAATAAGGACAGCAGAGACATCAGCAGAAAAATGGCTGTGAAGGTATAGCAGCAGATGAAGAAATCGGAGGGACAATAATGGGCAGAGTGTACAATTTTTCAGCAGGCCCGGCAGTTTTGCCGGAGGAATTGCTGCGGGAAGCGGCAGAGGAGATGTTAGACTACAATGGAAGCGGCATGTCAGTGATGGAAATGAGTCACCGTTCAAAAGAGTTTGGAAAAATCATCGAAGATGCAGAAGCTAACTTAAGAGAAATCATGAACATCCCTGATAACTACAAAGTTATGTTTTTACAAGGTGGAGGAACTCTTCAATTTGCAATGGTGCCATTAAACCTGCTCAGAGCCTCTAAAAAGGCTGACTATGTAGTAACTGGCTCCTGGGCAAAAAAAGCGTATCAGGAGGCGTGCAAGTACGGTGATATTCGTGTAATTGCAAGTTCAGAAGAAGATACATATACTTATATTCCAAAGTTTACAAAGGAAGATATCAGACCGGATGCGGATTACGTATACGTTTGCTACAATAACACCATTTATGGAACACACTTTAACGAAGTGCCTGATACAGGGGATATTCCGCTGGTTGCGGATATGTCCAGCTGTATTCTCAGTGAAGAGATTGACGTCAGCAAATTTGGATTGATTTTTGCTGGTGCACAGAAAAATGTAGCGCCTGCTGGTGTGACGATTGTAATCGTCAGAGAAGATTTGCTGGGATTTGCAGATGAGAAAGTGCCGACGTATTTGGACTACAAAATCCATGCGGATAAGGATTCTATGTACAATACACCGCCTTGCTTTGCCATTTACATTGCAGGGGAAGTATTTAAACGGATCAAGGACATGGGAGGCGTAGCTGCCATGCATGCTGCAGACGTTGCAAAGGCAGATAAGCTGTACGATTATATTGACAACAGTGCACTGTTTAAAGGACCTGTCGCAAAGGAAGATCGTTCCCTTATGAATGTGGTATTTGTAACCGGTGATACCGACTTAGACAAAAAATTCGTTGCTGAAGCGAAAGCAGAAGGCATGGTCAACCTGAATGGTCACAGATCTGTCGGCGGCATGAGAGCCAGCATTTACAATGCAATGCCGATGGAAGGCGTGGATAAACTGATTGCATTTATGCAGAAATTTGAAGCAGAAAACAAATAATCAACGACCGAACGCTTTCCCTCCGGGAGGGAAAGCGTTTTTCGATTGCAGACTGAAACAGGAGTAGATATATGAAATATTTGATTTTGGTTCCAGATGGAGCCGGCGACGAGAAGATTGAAAAGCTGGGAGGGAAAACGCCCCTTGACGTGGCTGACATGCCGTTTATCGATGGTCTTGCAGCGAAAGGGGAGGTCGGTATGGTGCGGACAGTACCGCCGGGTATCGCACCGGGCAGTGATGCGGCCAATCTCTCCGTCATGGGTTATGACCCGTCTGTATATTTGACCGGCCGTTCTCCACTGGAAGCTGCCAGCATCGGCATTGAGATGTCGGATACAGATGTAGCGTACAGAGCAAATATCATCACGGTGACGGGAGAAGGCGCTTACGAAGATCTATACATAAAAGACCACAGTTCCGGCGATATTACGACAGAGGAAGCAGCGCAGCTGATCCAGGCAGTCAATGCAGCTTTTGCAGATGATGAAAAGCTGTTTTATACTGGAACCAGTTATCGCCACTGTCTGATTGTCCATAACGGTCAGACTGGATTTGACCTGACGCCGCCGCATGATGTGCTGGATCAGCGTGTGGGAGATCATCTGCCGAAAGGTGCAGGCAGTGAATTCCTGACAGAAATGATGCGAAAGAGTTATGAGATTTTGAACGCGCACCCGGTCAATCAAGCACGGATTGCAAAAGGACTAAATCCGGCGAACTCTCTGTGGATCTGGGGACAGGGCAAGAAACCGCAGCTTTCTTCTTTCTATGACAAATATCAGATTACAGGAACCGCGATCAGTGCAGTGGATTTAATCAAAGGCATCGCCCTATGTGCAGGACTGCACTCTGTAGATGTGGAAGGTGCAACGGGAACGCTGCATACCAACTTTGCCGGAAAGGCAGAGGCTGCCATTCGGGAATTCCGGGATGGCAAAGATTTTGTTTATGTGCATTTGGAAGGACCAGACGAGTGTGGACACCAGGGGGATATGGACGGGAAAATCCAGTGTTTATCTGACATCGACAGCAAAGTGCTGTGCCCGATTGTAGAGGCACTACGTGCAGATGGTGAAGACTTTAAAGTATTGGAAGTGCCAGACCATAGGACGCCGCTGGCCATTAGAACCCATTCTTCTACACCGGTGCCATTTGTGATTTATGACAGCAGAAATGAAAAAGCGGCAGATATTGCAAGACAGTTCAACGAAGCAGCAGGTACTGCAGCAGGTACTTATTTTGAAAATGGATATGAACTTGCAGACTATTTCTTTAAACAGTAAAGGAAACTGAAAAGCAGCAAAGCGGCGGTATTGTTCCGCCGCTTTTTAGATGCAGGAAAATCTGCACATCTTTCTGGTGTTTTTTATAATTTCTCTATTCAAAATCAGATGGATTCATGATAGAATAAATTAATATTAATTATTAGAGGCGGTATCGTATGGAACAGACACACAGCGTGTTTAAGAGAGAAACATTGGGCAGATGGACAGCCGTATTGTTGTCCTTTGCATTGATATTTACAGCAGCAGGCGGGACTTTTTCGGTATATGGCGCAGAGAAGCCTGTGCGCCCTACAGTCAGTGCGAAAAGTGGTATCGTAATCGATGCAGAAACCGGGAAAACGATTTATTCCAAAAACTGCCATATTAAACGAGATCCTTTGAGCACCACCAAACTTTTAACTTGTCTTGTAGCCTTAGAGCATTTAGACCCGAAGGACACGGTGACTGTAAATAAAGTGGCAGCCAATACAGGCGGCTCTACTGCTAATCTGAAGGCAGGTGAGAAAGTCAAAGTGAAAGATTTGATTTATGCAGCACTTTTACCTTCTGGCAATGACGCAGCAGTCGCATTGGCGTATGGGGTATCTGGCAGCAAAGCCAAATTTGCAGTACTGATGAATCGCAAAGCCAAAAAGCTGGGCTGCGCAGACAGTCATTTTTCTAATCCTCACGGTTGGAAAGCCAAGGACCATTACGCATCGGCGTATGATATGGCCAAGATTACCAAGGCTGCAATGGAAGTCGATTTAATCAGAACGGCATGCAGCACAGAATTGTATCGCATGTCGAAAACGAATAAACATAAAGCGCGGTATATTGCAACGACCAACTATTTGGTCGCAGGAAAGAAATATCCCAAATCTGGGGTATTTGCAGGAAAGACAGGCACCTGGGACAGCCGCAACGCATCTTTAGTTTCCGCTTGTAAGAGAAAGGGAAAAACGGTGTATGCTGTAGTGCTGAAAGATACCACTGGCGGGCGTTATACTTCCACCAACAAAATTTTAAATTACAGTTATAAAAAGCTAGATTGGCTTTTAGAGAATGAGGGTATATAACCGATGCATAAAGTACGTACGAGAACATTTCTTATATTACTTGCTGTTATGCTGCTCTTTTCTGCGGGAGAGTGTGTGTTTGGCGCGCAGGTGAAGCGACCTTCTGTGACAGCAAAAGGTGCAGTTGTATATTGCCAGAATACAGGGGAAGTTGTTTATGCCAAGAATATGGATCAGCAAATTGCGCCGTACAGTGTAACCAAACTGATGACGGTATTTTTGGCTGTACAGAATCTTCCGTTAGATAAAGAAGTAACCGTTTCTTACAAAGCAGCAGAGCAGAAAGAGTCTTCTATGGATTTAAAGCCTGGTGAAGTATTGACTGTGCGAGACTTAATTTACGGGGCACTTTTGCCTTCTGGAAACGATGCAGCCTATGCTCTGGGAGAAGCTGTATCAGGAAATATGAAAGACTTCACGAAATTGATGAATAAGACTGCAGCCAATATTGGCTGTGAAAATACCCAGTTTAAAAACCCGCATGGAATCAAGCAGAAGGGACATTATACATCTGCTTACGATATGATGTTGATTACCAAGACCGCACTTTCCAACGACATGATTCGAAAAGCTTGTGGCAGTACGTCTTATACCGTAAAGAAGACCAACAAGAGTAAAGAACGGAAACTGAAAAGTCATCTCAGCTTTCTCAAAGAGAAAGATACAGGCGTTTACGGTGGTAAAACCGGTTATTGGGAAGATGATGACTGCAGTGTTGCGCTGGGGT
>CANBFZ010000219.1 GCA_947367725.1 uncultured Eubacterium sp. | reverse complement strand
GAATCTTATCAATTTGCGACAACATAAATGCAATGAAAACGGTCAACGCTCCATCTACATGACACTTTGCAATCGCTTCATAATATTCATCCTGAAATTTTTCGATTTGATCTTCTATCGGGATATACTCAAACGCAGGTTTCCATGCCGCAAGAATTGCCATATGCCAAAGTCTTGCCATACGTCCGTTTCCATCAGAAAAAGGATGAATGAAAACAAATTCATAGTGAAACACGCTGCTTAAAATCAAAGGATGCACTCGTTCCTTTGCTTCGTTCATCCAGCAAAATAAATCGTCCATCAATTTCGATACAAGCCGTGCAGGAGGCGCCATAAAAATACACTGATTTCCATTAAACACCCCTTCCTCCCCTCGACGAAAACTGCCGGATTCTTCAACAAGATATTTTGTCATAATCCCATGGAACTTTTTTAAATCTTCTATATCATAAGGATTGATTTCTGAAAACTTCTCATAAGCGGCGTAAGCACTCTTTACCTCTTGAATCTCACTACGTTTACCCAATACAATCTTACCGTTGATGACATCTCTAACTTCACCGAGGGAAAGGGAATTTGCTTCTATTTTCAGAGAAGAATGGATTGACCTGATGCGATTGTTTTTTCTTAAATGTGGTCTGATTTCAAAATTCTTCGTTGCCGTAATTCGCCCGATTTTTTCAGAAATAGACGACACATAGCCCAATATTTCATTTGTAATTTCAAAAGGCTGTATATATTCCCTCATAAAAATGCCTCCTACAACTTGCGTATTATCTTGCGTACTTTCTTCCTCTATTATACTACACACCGACAAAAATTCAATCCTTCTCTTCATATCGCTCGTTTCAACGCATAAAAAATCATCGAAGAAGCCTGTGCTGAAGAAAATGCCCGTTTTGACAATGAACGTGTAACCTATGAAATGTTCAAAGATGAGCCATTAACACCGGCACAGCAGGATCCAAATAACCCTATCTGCGGTGCTGCTTACACAGTGCTCTCCGATTTAGAGGGAAAAGAACCTCGAATCACATATAAATCCGGTCCGGCTCCATATAAGAAAACAGGGACTGTCGCAGGAACGGTTATTTTCCGTTCATTCATCATGCGACAGTCCCTGTTACTTTTTTACTTATTTCTCATACTCATACAGATAATAGTTTCCGCCAGCATACAGGTAAATACTGCACTTGCCGTCTCCTGCCGCTTTTGGAATGCTTGCCATACCGTAAGTCTGGCGGCTCTTTCCTTTTCCGATATCCTCGTAGGAAGTGATGTTTGCTTTGTTTTCATCATCTGCCACTACACTCCCGATATAGTTCCTGCCATCCTCCGCTACGATACGAACGCCGTAAAAACTGTCAGCGTCTTTCTTCTCGCCGGAAAGATTTTTCACCTTGACATAAAGTGCAAGGAGCTTTTCATCTTTTTCGCTGGCTTTGAAGTAATTGTAGAAATAACCCGGGTTTTCCGGTTCAATCTTCTTCGTAAAGCGCAGTTTGCTCGGCGTTAGCTCACAGCTGCCATCTATCGTAATCTTCTCCTTCAGCTTCGGTTTCTGATACACTGCCACCGGTGCCGATGTATCAACCGAAAGTCTGTAGTTATAGGACGCTTTTTCCTTATCGGTATCAAAGGCAAATGCTGCTGTCATACTGCCTGCGCCAACCTTTGCGTCCTCCATCTTTGTGACAAAGTATACAGTGCTTTCCTTACCGGCTTTGATGGTCGGATAAGAAGACAGTTTCTTTCCGCCTTCATCTACAGCTGCCGTCATCTGCTCTGTAAAGTTTTCCTCGTCATTTTCCAGTCTGAAAGCGCAGATATCCGCAAGGGATGCATCCTCTGCCCCCAGATTTTTGACAACAGCTTCTACAACCACAAAGATTTCACCTTCTTCTGCTTCCCAGCCCATGCTGAAAGACTGGGTCAAAGGCGCATAAACCTGCGGTGTAACCAGCACGTTTTTCGGGGTAATCTCTGCCTTTTCGGAAATTACGGTGGTTTCACCCATCTGCAGGGCTACTTCCTCATCTCCGCAGGCGCAGAACGCCAAAACAGCAGTAACAATCATTAGGCAAAGCAGCAGCTTTTTTACAAGACTCTTTTTCATCGCGTTCACCTTTTACAGCTCCTTTGCCAGCTGATCCATTTCTGCACTGACATAATCTTCAATCCGGCCGCTGTCGCATGCCTTTGCAACCTCCATATCCATCGGCAGCTTGGCAACGTTTGGAATGCCGTGCTTTGCAGCTACTTCTTCAATGTGGCTTTCACCGAAAATCATGTGCTTCTCATTGCAGCTTGGGCATTTGAAATAGGACATGTTTTCTACGATTCCAAGAACAGGAATCTCCATCAGTTCCGCCATCTTGACAGCCTTTTCCACAATCATACCGACAAGTTCCTGCGGGGAAGTTACGATAATAATGCCGTCTACAGGCAGGCTCTGATATACAGTCAGCGCCACATCACCGGTTCCCGGCGGCATGTCGACAAACATCACATCTACATCGCCCCAGCATACGTCGCTCCAGAACTGCTCGATTACGCCGCCCAGAATCGGTCCTCTCCAGACAACCGGATCAGTTTCATTTTCCAGAAGCAAGTTGATTGACATAGCTTTAATGCCGCTGCCGGTGACCGACGGCAGAATCATCTGGTCATTACCCTGGGCTTTTTCAGTAAGACCGAAAGCCTTTGGAATAGACGGACCTGTAATATCTGCGTCTAAAATGGCAACGTTCCTTCCCTGTCTCTTTGCAGCAACTGCCAGCATGGAAGTTACGGAGGATTTACCTACGCCGCCCTTACCGCTGACAACGCCGATTACTTTTCTCACATCAGACAAATCGTTCATCGGGGCTTTCTTGATGCCCGGATCTTCTTGTCTTTCTCCGCAGGTTGCACTGCAGGATCCACAATCATGATTACAATCACTCATCGCTTTTTTCTCCTTTATCTCTCATTCATTGATATTTTAAAACATTCCCAGGTTTTTAAACAGGAATATCCATAGAAACATCGTAAAACTGGCGAATGCCGTGGTAAAAATCACAATGCCGCCGGCAAGCTGGGCGTCGCTTTCCATGGACTGTGCCATCGTAAAGGAAGACACTGCCGCTGGCGATGCAAACATAGCGAGCAGCGTCACAAACTCAATGCCGCGAAAGCCGCAAAGAGCCGCTGCCCAAAGGCCCATAGCCGGTATCACCACCAGCCGTCCAATCACGCAAACCAGAAGATTTTTCCCACTGCTGCCCATTTCCTTAAAATCAATAGAAGCGCCTAAAATAATCAGGGCAAGGGGCGTCGTTACCGCCGCCATATCGCCGATCACTTCCTCCAACACTTCCGGCAGCTTCAGTTTGAAAACCACCGTAATAAGTCCTGCCGCCGCCCCCAGAATCAAAGGGTTGGTGACAACTTTTTTTACAGTTTCTTTAAGGCTGGGCTTTCCGCCGCGAAAAACCTCCAGGGTGATGACAGCCATTATGTTATACATCGGTACAATCACTGCCACCATCATGGCGGTTACGCCTAGGTTGTCTCTGCCAAGGAGATTGGCTGCAATGGGCAGCCCCATGATAACAAAGTTGCTCCGGTAAAGGCCCTGAATCATCGCGCCTCTGCTTTTAGGATTTTTCGCTGCCGCAAAGGCTGCCGCCATGGAAGCGGCATAGATTACCAGCACGGAGGCAACACCAAAAGCCAGCAGCTTTCCGTTAAATGCCTCCCCCAGGTCCTTTCCGTAAAGGCTGTGAAACATCATGGCTGGAAAAAACACCACAAAAACCATATGGTTCATCTTCTTGATTTCCGGCGGTTCCATGAGTCTGCGCTCTTTCACCAGCACTCCAATCGCCATGAGAATGAACATGGGAAGCACCGCTTCCAAGGCTATGATAAAATTACTAAGCATTACTTATAAAAAGGACATGCCGCGCACTCCGGTCTTCTTGGATTTTCCGGGTCGCAGTGCAGCGGAAAAATCCGAAGATCGTGACTCAGCTTATCTCCCATCAGAGATTTCAGGCCGGCAATCTGACACAGGGTGCCCACAAACTCAGTCGTAGTGCCTGCTTTGACCTGACGCATGGTTTCTCTGTAAACCTTTGCCATGTCACGCTCGTAATACTCATCTTTATATTCATAAAAAGTCTCAAATTCCGGCAAATCAACCGGGTTGAACACCGGACAGTAAAGAACGCAGTTATTACACTTGCTGCAGCCGTCCTCATTGATTACCGGCTTCTTATATCCGTTTTCGTCTTTTTCCATCTTAATGCAGGCGTACTTACAGCCGACGGTGCAAGCCTCAC
>CANBFZ010000218.1 GCA_947367725.1 uncultured Eubacterium sp. | reverse complement strand
TCGATGAATTCTGTAACCGCATGATTATGTCCGGCTCCGATATGGAAACTTGTGAAGAGCTGGGCTGCGGGATCGAAGGTGTCGTTGTGGGCAGAATTGAACAGATTTCTCAGCATCCTGATGCAGATAAGCTGGTCGTTTGTCAGATTAACGTAGGAGAAGAAGAACTGCTGCAGATTGTGACCGGCGCTACGAATATCTACGAAGGTGGTTATGTGCCAGTTGCGAAACATAACAGCCGTATTCCAGGTCCTTTGCATGGCCAGCCGAAGGTAGAAGGCGGCGTAAAGATTACCAAGGGCAAGCTGAGAGGCGTTGTTTCAAACGGTATGCTCTGCGGTCCGCAGGAACTGGGCATTGAAGATAAGATCGCGCCGTACATTTCCAAAGACGGTATTTGGATGCTGCCTGGAAACTGGGATGCACACCTTGGAGAAGATTTTGTGGAAGCGCTGGGTCTGCGCGACTACGCAGTAGATTTTTGTATCACGCCAAACCGTCCAGACTGTCTGTGCATGCTGGGTATGGCAAAGGAAGCCGCAGCGGTCTTTGAAGAAAAGATGACGTATCCGGAAACAGCGTGCGAAAAGACAGAGGAAAATGCGTCAGATTACATCACTGTGGAAGTGAAAAATGAAAACTGTCTTCGCTACACAGCAAGGGTCATCAAAGACGTAAAAATTGAACAGTCTCCATGGTGGCTGCAGAAGAGACTGATGGCAGCCGGGATGAGACCGATTAATAATATGGTAGATATCACCAACTTTGTTATGATGGAATACGGACAGCCGCTGCATGCGTTTGATATCAGAAGTGTAGCAGGCGCGCATATCACCGTGGATGTGGCAAAGGACGGTGATAAATTCACCACCTTGGACGGACAGGAACGAGAAGTTTACGCAGATACCCTGATGATCAATGACGCAGAAAAGCCGATTGGTATCGCAGGCATCATGGGTGGTCTCAATTCTGAGATTGTGGATGATACTAACACAGTACTGGTGGAATCCGCCTGCTTTGATAAGAACTCCATCCACCGCTCTATGAAAAAGCTAGAGATGCGGACAGAAGCTTCTGCAAGATATGAAAGAGGACTGGACCCGAACTTAGCGGAAGCGGCGGCGGACAGAGTCTGCAAATTGGTAGAAATGCTGGGCTGCGGAACCGTCTTAAATGGCAGTGTGGATGTTTATCACAATCCGCAAAAGCCGGTGACCATTTCCTGCAGAGTCAGCAAAGTAAACAAGGTGCTGGGCACAGAGATTCCAAGAGAAGAGATGGAAGGCTATTTCAAGCGTCTTGACATGCAGGTAGCAGGGGAAGGCGATATCATGCTGGTTACGCCGCCGACTGTGCGCCAGGATATGAAGGAAGAAATCGACTGTGTTGAGGAAATCGCTAGATTGTATGGATTTGACAACCTGCCGATGACGCTGCCGAAAGCAGATACTGTGGGGACAGTTTCTAAGAGTTGGGCGTTGCGGGATTTGACCAGAAATCTACTCTGCGGTATGGGCTTAAATGAGATTCAGACCTATTCCTTCTCCAATCAGAAGATTTTAGATAACATTGGCATTGAAGAGGATTCCTGGGAAAGAAATCTGGTAGAAATCATCAATCCGATGGGAGAAGAAACGGCTGCGATGCGAACCCTGCTGACACCGGGTATGCTGGAGGTGCTTGGCAGAAACTATGCAAGAAATATCGACCGGGTAGGCGCTTATGAAATTGCGCTGACTTTCATGAACAATCTGATGGACGCAAATGCGCTGCCGGTTGAATCTTATAACTTATCACTGGGTCTTTACGGAAAGGATGAAGATTTCTTCACCTTGAAAGGCATCATCTGCATGTTGCTGGAAAGACTCGGCATCAAAGAACTGGAATTTGTAGCGGAAACAGACTACAAAGTATATCACCCAGGCAGATGTGCGCGGATTCTTACGAGAGACGCCAATGGTCAGGAAGTGGAACTGGGCATCATGGGTGAAATACATCCGGACGTAAGTGAGAAATACGGAATTGGAACACGTGCATATACGGCGGAGTTATTCTTCGACCTGATTGTAGAACTTTCTCATCGGGAAATTCTCTATCATCAGCCGCCGAAGTATCCGTCTACCTCGAGAGATATTGCTATGATCGTGGAAGAAGCCCTTGCTGTGGGTGACATTGAAAAGGTAATTCGAGAAGCTGGCACAGAGATTCTCAAAGAGGTGAAACTTTTCGACGTTTACAGAGGGGAACAAGTAGGAGAAGGCAAGAAGAGCGTTGCGTTCAGCATGACCTACAGACATGACGAAAAAACCCTGACAGACGAAGAAACCGACGCGGCACATCGTCTTGTCGTCGCCGCACTGAAACAAAAACTCAATGCGAATATACGGGAGTCCTAACCCGGCGATGCGAGCCGGCTGAAAGACGGCGAAGAGAAGCCGTAGGCAGGACCCCCGTCAGGAGGGCAGCGCTTTAGCGCGTGGCCCTCTACGGCGAAAGTCCTAACCCGGCGGGAGGGCCGGCTGAAAGACGGCGAAGACAACAGAAGCGTCGACTTATACACTACACAAATAGCAGAAAAGGTGATCATATGGACAGCAGAGTAACTGTAAAAATTTACGGACAGGAATACATCATTGCCGGAGATAAATCCGAAGAAGAAATTGCAAAAATCGCGGAATATGTAGATAACAAGATGCGGCTGATCAGCAAAGCCTGCGGAGAAGCGATGCAGGGCAGTATCAGTATTCTTTCTGCCATAAATATTGCAGAGGAATACTTTGAGGCGCTGCGGGAAGTAGAACTGCTTCGTACTGCCAAACAGCAGATGGAAAACGATTCTAAATATTATCTGAAGATGTGGGAGGATGCAAAGAAGAACTTCGCACAGTACAAGGATAATATGGCAGAAATGAAAAACCAGAAGCAGGAAAGCGAAGAACGCTTCAAAGAACTGCAATCCAGATGCACGGAGTTTGAAAATTCCTTTTTCGATTTACAGATGGAGAACATCCAGCTCAAGAGTGAACTGGAGAAACTGAAAAATAATCGATAGAGGATCATACTATGAATAAAAAAACACTGGATGTGTTAGAGTACCAAAAAATCATTACGCTTCTGAAAGCAGAGGCAGGTTCAGAGATGACGCGGGAGCGCATCTCTGCACTTGTGCCGTATACCGATGTACGGGTGATTTCAGAAGAGTTAAGGTCAACCACGGAAGCGGTTGACCTTATTGTGCGTAAAGGACCGCTTCCCACAGGGGGGCTTTATGACATTTTAGATGCGGTGTCCTTTGCGAGAAAAGGCGGCACCCTGACCATGAAACAGCTACTGCAGGTTTTATATAATCTGCACATTGCAGCGAGAGTGCTATCCTTTGTAAAAAGCGGTGATCTGCCGCCTATGCCGCTGATAGGCAGCCTGACAGAACTTTTGGTTGCCATGCCGGGGCTTTCAGAGCGGATTGACCGCTGTATCTTATCAGAAGATGAAATGAGCGATCAGGCGTCTACTGCGCTTCGGGATATCAGACGCAGCATTGGCAGACAGAATGACGCCATAAAAAATAAACTAAACCAAATTCTTAATTCCCAGGATCATAGAACCTATCTGCAGGATACATTGGTTACCATGCGGGATGGCAGATATGTCATTCCTGTGAAACAGGAGCATCGGAGCAGATTTCCGGGCATTGTCCACGACCAATCAAAGGCGGGCGCAACCTTGTTCATTGAACCGCAGGTCATCGTCAATCTCAATAACGAACTGCGGGAGTTAGAACTAGCAGAGGAAGCTGAAATCGCCAGGATTTTAAAAGAACTGTCGGAGGGTGTCTCTGAACGTTACCATGATATTGCGAACAATCAGAAACTCCTGCTGCAGCTGGACTTTATTATGGCGAAGGGAAAACTTTCCAGAAAGATGGAAGCAGAAGAGCCGATTCTCAGCGAAGCAGGCGTGTTAGATATTAGAAATGGCAGGCATCCGCTGATTGACAGCAAGAAAGTGGTGCCGATCAACGTCTCTGCTGGGGCACGCTACAGAACCCTGGTGGTGACAGGACCGAACACTGGCGGAAAGACTGTCACGTTAAAGACTGTGGGGCTGCTTGCGCTGATGGCGCAGAGTGGTCTGCATATTCCGGCAAGCAGTCAGAGCACCATGCCGATTTATACGGAGATTTTTGCTGATATTGGAGATGAGCAGAGCATCGAACAGAGCTTGTCCACATTCTCTTCCCATATGAAGAATATCGTGAAGATTGTGGCAGCGGCAGACAGCCATTCTCTGGTGCTGGTCGACGAGCTGGGTGCAGGAACAGATCCTACAGAGGGAGCAGCCCTTGCA
>CANBFZ010000217.1 GCA_947367725.1 uncultured Eubacterium sp. | reverse complement strand
CATGTGCTGAACAGATCCGGCAAAGCAAGGGTCTCGGTATTTTCACTGATGGCATTCTCAATACTTCCGAGGATGGAAGCGTGAATCGTTTCATCCAGCTGCGTATAATCCATCAGGAAGTCTTTGCAGATGCCGCACAGTATAAATCCGAGAATCACACAGACAAACCACTGCATAAAGCTGACTACAGTCAGCGCAAAACCCTTGCGGGCGCCCAGTGCAGTAGAAAGTATGAGAATTGTCAGTGCGAAAATGTCGATGATCAGTCCTGAACCTGTTGCCATAATATCCCTTTCCCTGTGAAAATTTTATCTTGTTTTTTGTGCGCACCGTGGGAGCGTAAATTTGACTATTGCATAATCTCTTGTTTCGTGGTATATTGATGTCAAGAGGAAACCGTTGAAAACGGTTGACCGGCGTTAAAAAATAACCGCACTTAGTCGCGAAACCATCGGCGGTTATTTTTTATTTCCTCGAATCATTTCTATCCATGTAATTACCATTAAGATGATTACTAGAATTTCATAGGATGAAATAGTATCACCTCCCATTTGTACAATTCGGATTTTTCCCCGTATATGTAGCAGCAACGGAAGGGCAACCGCTTTCTTAGTTCGTCCTCTTGACTATTTGATTATACCATGCCTTGTCCCTACGGACAAGGTTCTTTGTTTTTTTGGTTACCGTGGAAACTCAGTAATTAAGATATCGTAAAAGCCGTTGCTCTATCCCATAGAATTTGTCTTTTCGCAGTTGGTAGTAAACGTATTTCCTAACCTTTTGTGTTGTGACAAAACCACCTTCTTTCAGCTGTTTCAGATGAAGTGAAACCGTAGTTGGAGACAGAGAAAGTATTTCTGCCAGTTCTTTGGTGGTCGCGTCGTAATTCCATAATACTTTTAAAATTTTTAGCCTGGAGGGATCACTTAATATGTTGAGTAAATGATATAACTGCGCGGAAGCGGGGTCTGCTGTCATCACAGTATGAAAGTTTAAATTCAATGTAATTGTAACCTTGTCGTTGACGATGTTACCGCTGAGGACGGTTCCGACGAAAACAGACGGTTTAATCACAATTGTTTTGATTTCGCTGATGGGAATTTCAAAAGGATCGTCTTTTTGAAATTTCAAGAGACCATCCTCGACCACTAAATCAGGATGCAGTGTTGTTAGATAGTGAAGCGGTGTATCGTGCTGGTATCGAATTCTTTGGTGACTGATTGCATCGGCTTCGTAAGAACGAATCTTCTTCCATTGTTTATGGAAACATTCTATCCAAAATTGTCGATAGAGAGCAATGATTCGAGTGCGGATTTCATCGAGATGTTCGAAGTAGTATAGGATATCTTCTTCGGCAATATATTGCGTCAGCTTCGGCGCTTTCGTAAGGTCGATTTTGGCAGGATTTTCAATCCAGGATTTCAACGTATTCTGATCGAAGTCAGTAATAGAGAATCCAAGAAAGATGTAAGAAAAAGTAAGATCGTCGCAATCCTGAAAACGCTTTAGCAGAACCGAGATATCATCACTGCATACCTCATCTTCGGCAATGAGATAAATGAGTGTATCGGTGATGAAGTACCACTGATAATGCGCATTGAAAAATAAGATTTCCTGTTTTAGATTGGAACTTAGGGAATCAAATTGTTTCTTTGCCCAAGCGCTACATTCGGGGTATTCTGATGGATTAGCAAGAATTCTTAGACAAAAGGACATTTCGACCGGGGCTAAGGTACAAAAGATAAATTTTATGTTCTTGTCAGATTCAGTCATATATTTTTCCTCTTTTCGATTTTATATTTATAAAATTATATTATAAAAATTAGCACAAATCAATAGATTTGAATGTTATTTCAATTTTGCATTTGACAAATTTAAAATGAAAATTATATAATTCTGCCAATAAAATAAGAAGATGGAGGGAGAAAAGTGAATCGTTATTATCCACATTTATTCGAACCGGTCACAGTACGCGGGAAAGTGATTAAGAACAGAGTTGTTTCTGCACCACATAGTTGTCCCTATATGGTTGAACCGTCGGAAAACGGATTTTTTAACTATAGCGAGGATGCTGCGATCTATTATGCGAATATTGCAAGAGGCGGCGCTGCGATTGTCAATACCGGACATTTAGGGGTAGACCCTAGATTTTATTTGGGCAGCAACAAAATGTTTTTTAACTTTTTTTCACAGACGCTGCGTTGGCATCAGATTCCAAATATGAGAAGAATGACTACGGGCATTCATGCGTATGGCGCGTTAGCAAGTATTGAACTAAATCACGGCGGAGACAATGCGCTGCCTGTGGAAGGAAATGAAGTGCTAGGGCCCAGTGATTATACAAGAGAAGACGGTGTGCATGTGAGAGGCATAGATGAAAAAGAAATGGACTTAATTGCCGATTATTTCGCAGATGCTGCAGAAATCGGTGTAAGAGGAGATTTTGATGTGATTAATATCCATGGAGGGCATCATTGGCTTTTAGGGCAGTTTTTCTCTCCTCTGACAAATCACAGAACTGATCAGTACGGTGGAAGTACTGAAAACAGAGCGAGATTTCCAAGAATGGTGCTGGAAAGAGTGCGTCAGCGGGTAGGAGATAAAATTTTGATTAAAATGCGGTTCAGCGCCAGCGAACTGACAGAAGGCGGCTATGATATTGATGAAGCAATTGCATTGATTCAATGTTTGGAAGACGTGATCGATATTGTACAGTGTTCTGCGGGAAGACTGGATAATCTGGACTCAGAGATGTTTACTTTTCCGACGCAATATGCGGAACATGGGGTGAATGCGTATTTGGCAAAAAAGATGAAAGAAAATGTAAATGTCCTGGTAGAAACCATTGGAGGCATTAATGAGCCGGAAATGGCGGAACGCTTTATTCGTGAAGGGTATGCTGACTTTGTCGGCATGGCAAGAAGTTTTATTGCAGATCCCAATTGGGCATATAAGGCAGAGCATGGCATGGCGGAGGAAATCAGACCATGTATTAGATGCATCAGATGTATGGATTCGAATGGAAGCACCGGTGTGGGGGAATGCACTGTAAATCCAAGGAGAATTCTATATAGAGAATTTTTAAATGAGTTGCCGCAAAAGCATAAGCGTGTTGCAGTAGTTGGAGGAGGACCTGCAGGTCTTGCGGCGGCACTTGAGCTTGGAAATAAAGGGCATAAAGTTACGCTTTATGAAAAAGAGCAGCGCCTTGGCGGCAGACTCAGCTTTGCGGATTATATCGAGTTTAAAGAAGATATCAGAAGATATCGGGATTATTTGATTCATCAGGTAAAAAAGAATCCAAATGTGGAAATCAAGTTAGAAACAGAGGTTTCCAGGATGTTATTGGCGCAAGAGCACTTTGATGCGGTGATTGTGGCCATCGGTGCAAAAGAAGTGATGCCTCCGATAGAGAACATCTCGAATAAAAAAGTGCACTTTGCAGGGGACATCTATGGAAAAGAGTCTGCACTGGGGGATACTGTAATCATCATCGGCGGCGGACAGGTTGGCTGTGAGACAGCAATTCACCTTGCGTCTAAGGGAAAGAAAATATACCTGATTGAAATGGATCCAGAGGTCATGCGTGAAAGTAAGGCGATATTGCCAGATGAAAGTCATGCAACCATGTTTTACCTTTCACATCAATATGAGAAAACACATAAATCCTTTGTGGGTGTGGAGAAGTCCGACCGGATTACTGTTATGACAAGTACAAGGTGCCTGAAGATTACAGAAAAAGGTGCAATGGTAGAAACTGACGGCAGAAGAAAAGAAATTGCTGCAGATGGTATCGTTATTGCAGCGGGGCTAAGGGAGGATATTGCAGAGAATCGTAAATTTGAAAATGCAGCAGAAGAGGTTTTATATATTGGGGACTGCAAACGTGCTGGCAGTCTGCGAGATACTTCTGCAGGTGGTTATTACGTCTCATTAAGACTGTAATATATGAAAATAACAGAAAGGAAGATTGATTATGAACTTATCAAAAAAGAAAAAGCGTTTTGAATTCCCTAACACCTATGTTCTGCTTTTTGGGGTGGCTGTTTTAGTTGCAGTTCTAACCTACATCGTGCCTGCTGGACAGTTTGAAAGAGTGCTTGATGAAGCAACGGGAAGAACTGCCGTTGTGGCAGACAGTTTTCACTTTATTGATTCTACACCGGTCACCCTAAAAACACTGCTTTCCTCAGTGTACGTGGGTTTTATGGAGGTTGTAGATATTAATGGTTTGTTGCTGATTATGGGAGCAGGCATTGGTGTGATTGTAAGTTCGGGTGCAATTCATGCAATCATTGCCCTTTGTGTACGCAAATTGGGGCAGAAAACAGATTTACTTTTTATTATTCTGATGGCATGCT
>CANBFZ010000216.1 GCA_947367725.1 uncultured Eubacterium sp. | reverse complement strand
TTTAAAGCTAAAAGGGCAAAAATGCAGAACCGAGTTCTGCAAATCAGTAAAAAATAACTTGAAATGCAGAACTTAGTGTTTTCTATCCATTTTTCAGAAAGCAATACCCCGCATGAAAAATACCCTAGCCGCGCGTATACGAATAGAAAAACTGCCCTTATGCGGGCAGTTTCACAAACTGACTTCCATTTTTCCATGATGCCTTTTCTTCCGCACCATTTATGTCATAAGAAATCCCAATCCTACAAATCCAACCGTAGCAACTGCAAATGGCAGCCCTACCAGCGGCGCTGAGGTTCGGAAATACTCTGCGTTCGTAATCTGCGTCGATGCGGAAGTCAAAATTACTGTGTCAAAGTACAGACAAATATGTCCTCCAAACGCAATTGCAGAAATCAACGCCCCGCCGCAAAGTAGTGGACTGACGCCAAGTGCCGCTGATAAAGAACCTACAATAGGAAACGCAATTGCCGCAAGACCCCAGAAACTTCCAGAAGCAAAAGACAGCAGTCCGATCACCACAAAAACAGTCGCCGGAAGCAATGCCGGATTAACAGCTTTTAGCGCAATATGTACAACAAAATCAATCAGTCCTAGTTGATCGCCCGACATTTTTTATCTTTAAACTTCAATTCTTCATTAGGAAGCTCACCAAGCTGCGCTTTCGCCTCCGGGGAAAAGACCTCTCCCGTATGCAGTGCGCAAAGCTCCGCCTGTTTCATCGGTCCATAGAGCGGCAAACCCTTTAGAATAAATAGTGGAACACAGATGACGGCAAGCCATCCGTAGAGCATATAGGGAATCGTATGAAGGTATGCACTGGACACACTGTAACCTTGCAACATATTCGCCTTTTCCATCAAACCACCCATAAATGCCGCCCATGAAGAAAATGGAATAATGGCGCAGACGGTAACCCCTGTAGAATTCATGATATACGCAAGCATCTCACGAGAAACGCGTTCTTTATCCTTTCTTTATCTTATCGAAAACTTTCCGAAGATAATGCGATTTTTGCAAGGGCAACCGCAAAAATTTTTCCATTATCCAGCAAACTAGCCACCGAGATATATTCATTTTCCATATGACAGGTATCCTCTTCACCTGGGAAAATCGGTCCCCAAGACGCAATATTAGGCATTGCTTTTGCATAGGAGCCCCCATATGCTAAAACAAATTCATGCTTTCTGCCGCAAGCTTCCTCATAGGCCTGTCCAAACGCTTTCATAAACGGCCTCTCTTTGCTGATATAGACCGCCGGCATGCTGGAGAGCACCTCTGCCCTTCCTCCTGCAGCAAGCGCCAATGTCTCAATACGCTGCGCAATTTTTTGTGCACTCGCCCCATAGGCAAATCGAATATCCACCCAAATCTTTAAGTCATCCTCTTCTGCAGAAATCATAGTCGGTGAAAATACATTTTTATGTACATATTCTCCGTTGTAATATTCACTTTCACTTTGGAGCCCAATGACCTCGCCGTATAAATCAGAAAACCACGTTTTTACTAGACGCACACCTTTCAGCATCAGATTTTCGTCCAAGTGATAGTTGTGCAGAAGCGTGTCCATAACAAAAATCGCATTTTTCCCCATTTCCGGCTGACATGCATGGACACTCTTTCCCTCTGCAGTAACCGTTTCTTCTGCCACCACTTCTCCGTCTTGCATCTGCATGATGATAGCAGTACACTTCCCCGCTACTGTATTTACAGCGCTGCCTCCTTGTATATCCATTAAATATGTCCCGTCTTTTTCACAATGATCCAGGGGTAAGGTAATCTGCATTGTCATGCATCCCTTTTCAATATTACAAAGGGGATATTCTCCGTCAGGGGTAAACCCGTAATCCGGTAAAGGGTACTGTGCAACATACGCTTCAATATCGGACCATTCACGTTCCTCTTGTGTGCCAAGAATCATTTGAATTTTTTTGTGTAATGGCTGCTCCAAATCCTTTACAGCTTTCATCGCATACAAGCATGCGATAATGGCGCCCTTATCATCCAGCGTTCCACGACCGTACAAGTTCCCATCGATTTCCTGCATTTCAAAGGGCTTCGTTTGCCATTGCTTTAAATCACCCGGCGGCACGACGTCTACATGGGAAAGAATGCCTATGGTTTCCGTGCCTTGACCAAATTCTATTACGCCAACGCTCTCATTCAGTACACTTTTCGCTTCAAATCCCATACGCTGTGCCAATTCCAGTACGTATCGCAGCGCTTTACGTACAGCTGACCGGTCTTCTGTGATGCTTGGAATTGCGATAAAATTCCTCAAATCTTCCACCATCGCCCTCTCGTTTTGCTCTATATATTTTTTGATTGCAAAAATATCCATCGGTTTCTCACCTCCTCAAAAAAATTATAAACCTCGGGGTTACCCCGAGGTCAATCGCTTTTCAGAAATTATTTTTTTAAAATGGGCGCATAAACCTTGTACAGCCCTTTTCGTTCGCCATTTACAAAATAATTTGTATCCTCTCGACCGTAAAAAGCGCCTGTAAGCCTGATGCTATTTTTCTCTGCATACGCTAGCAAGGGATCAATCATATCATGCACATCATCACTGTAATGCACCTCCGTGATCAAACTATTCCCAATACTGATTTTCCTGATTACGTCTTGGCGTAATGATGCCCTCTTTGACATAATAGCGGATCGCTTCCATCGAAATACCCAGCGCCTTTGAGATCTCTCCTACCGTTAAGTACATGTCCATATACTCCTTCTCTTGTAATGGGCTTATTATACATTTTATCATTTCATCTGTCTACGTCTTTTTTCGACACATTCCTTGCTATTTCGATGGTTTTATTGTATATTGGTATTTGACAATTTATACTTTGGAGGAATCTTAACTTATGAGAATCAGAAAAGAGCAGGATTTTGATGAAAAAGATATAGAAATGATTGCAGACGTATCTGACGCGCTGGCACATCCCGTTCGCCTGCGCCTGTTTCGATATATTATGCAGTGCAATAAAACCATGGAAAACGTCTGCAATAAAGATCTTGTTGCAAATTTCGACTATGCACAGGCGACAATTTCTCAACATATGAAGAAACTGGTACAATCCGGTCTAATTGAAGTGAAAAAACAAGATAAATTCTCATATTATTACGCAAATCTGGGCATACTGATGCAATATATCAATGTTACAAAGCGGTATTCTGTAATTTGATGAACACAAACAACTAAATCGGCGTTACTGCAAGGGTGTGTTCATTGCAACCTAGCTAACTGCTCAGTGCAGAAATCTACCTGTATGCATTGATAAAATACAAGGCGCAGGAGGATGACGCACCCTATGCAAAAACTTTCATCTATACAACTTTTGTCGGCAGGTTTTGCCGTCATTATTTTCGCGGGTGCACTGGCGCTCTGTCTTCCGATCTGTACAACAAACGGCACTTCTACGCCTTTTATCGATAGTCTCTTTATTTCAACGTCGGCAACTTGCGTTACCGGCCTTGCGCCAATGGATATTTATACCCATTGGAGTTTCCTGGGGCAGCTTATTATTTTAATCTTAATTCAAATTGGCGGTCTGGGATTTATGGGACTTTCCATGGCGCTTCTTTATTTTTCAGGACATAAAATCAGTATTTTTCAGCGCACCACGCTGATGGAATCTATGGGCAGTCTAACCCTTGGCACTGTCACCAAAGTACTGCGCACCATGACACTGGGCACCCTTCTCTTTGAGGGCGTCGGCACCATACTGCTGGCAATTCGCTTCATTCCCCTTTTGGGATTTGCCCGCGGCCTTTGGTTCAGTATGTTCCATGCAGTTTCTGCATTCTGCAACGCAGGATTTGATTTAATGGGCATTTTTGCACCAGGTACATCTTTACAGCACTTTGCAAAAGATCCGCTGGTCCTTTTGACCATCACCGGTCTCATTGTCACAGGCGGCATCGGATTTATCGTCTGGAGCGACTTCATAGATCACCAATTTCGCTTTCGTACGTACACCCTGCACAGTAAAATCATGCTGACCTGTACTGCTGTGCTGATTTTGTCAGGCTGTCTTTTATTTTTCTATCTGGAAAATCATACGGTGCTCGATTCTCATTCTACCGCTGAGAAATGGCTGGGCGCGCTTTTTTTATCGGTTTCTCCCAGAACAGCAGGCTTTGCCATCGCTGACTACGGCGACTTTTCATCTGCAGGCAGAGTTTTAACCATGTGTCTTATGATCATCGGCGCAGGTCCAGGTTCAACTGGCGGTGGCATCAAAGTGACTACCTTTACTGTCGTCTTGCTTTCCATCGCCTCCCAAATTTTTCGCAGCAGGGATTTGTCACTTTTTCATAGGCGACTGCCGGCGGAAGTACGCCAGCGTGCATTTTCCAGTATTTCAT
>CANBFZ010000215.1 GCA_947367725.1 uncultured Eubacterium sp. | reverse complement strand
CCAAGTCCCTCCGTTTCACAACAAATCGCACAAAATACAGCGCCAGCATCACGCACCAGGAAAGTCCCTCTGCGTAAGCGATGACCATATTGTCCCAGAGTCCAACCAAAGTATACGACATGACGATTCTCGATGCCAACGACGCAATGCCTATGATGCTAGAATAGCCCACATCTCCGATGCCCTCCAGCGCACCGCGCATCGCCATACAGAACCCATAAATCGGATAAAAGGCGCCGAATCTGCGGAAAAAGTCACCGCCGATGATGGCCGCTTCTGCACCTACGCCAAACATAGCCACAAGATACTGTCCCATAAATACCACAAGCAGCGTCAGCACCACTGAAATCACTGCTGACAGAGCCGTGCCCGCCTGAAAGAAGCGAAAAATCCGTTTCTTGTCGCCTGCACCGTCAGACTGGGCTGCCATGGTTGAAATCGCGGTCCCCATATGTACCACCGGAAGCAAGGCGACGGTGTCCACTCTGTACGCCGTCGTAATCGCAGCGACAGTCTGGGTGCCGAATCCGTTCATAAAATTCTGCAAAACCATATTCCCAAGCGCATTTACGCTGCTCTGTATCATCGGCGGAATGCCAAGTTTCAAACCCTCTCGCAACATTCTTTGATCCACAAGACTACGATCCCGCGAAAAAGTGAAACGCAAAACAGAATGTTTCTTTACAGCATAGCAAATGATAAATACGGTCATCAAAGCCTGTGCTGCCGTCGTCGCAATTGCCGCACCCACAACACCCATGCGCAATACAGCCACTAGCAGTACATCCATCACAAGGTTTACAACCGAAGAGAGCAAAATAGCCAGAAAAGGCGCTTTACTATCGCCGATTGCCCGAAGGGCGGCAAAATACACATTATATACCGCAAGAAAAGGAATGCCGATAAAGCTGATCTGCAGATACCGCTCCGACAGCACGAAAATTTCCGCAGGGGTATTGAGCAGCCTGAGCATCGCGCCTGACAACACCAGTCCTGCCGCCGACAAAATCAAAAAAGCGCCGCCCACGACCAATAAAAAAGCGGACAAGATGGCAGAAAGCTTTTCTGTTTCCTGCGCCCCGTACTTCCTCGCAAAGAGAATTCCAAGACCACCGGTAAACCCTGTCATCACCATGAGAAAAAATCCGATGATCGCACCTGTGGCGCCGATTGCTGCAAGCGCCGCCTCGCCTTCCACATTTCCTACGATAAACGCATCCACCCAACTGTACAGCTGCTGTAAAATACCGCTGAGAATCAAAGGCAGGCTGAATTTAACCAAAATCGCCAAAATATTCTCCTGCGTTTTTATTGTTTCCAACCCTGTTTCCTCCTCTCAAAAAAACCGTATACAAGACTAGCCTGCATACGGTAGGATCTCACCCGTTTTAACTTTTCCTTCACGCCAAACAATATCTATTTATAGTATAACGGATAAAAATTCCATACACAAGCAGGAAATTATCTAATTTCCTGCAAAAATTCTTGTAATTTTCCCAAACATGCTTCCGTCACATAATAGCCTTCTAGATAGGCTTTCTTCAGCTTCTCTGGATTTCGTTCCGCCCTGCCGATGGAAAGATCCCCCATAGGTGCAATCACAAAGGCGTTTCCTGCCGCTTCTTCTGCTGCCACCAGTTCCAGCGACTGGTTATAAGTGCTAAAGCGCGCAAGATATGCGTCTACCATATTGGGAAAGTCTCTGTATTTCCATTTCATCAACGCTGCTGCCACCTTGCGCCCCGGCTTTTTTCGATAGGTTCTGGGTCTTGTAAGAATCACCACATTCTTTTCATTTCCCTGCCGAATAGACTGTGCCAACGGAATCGAGTCGGCAATACCGCCGTCCATATAGAGTCCGCCGCCAACCTCTACCATATTGGCAAGAAAAGGCAACGACGCAGACGCGCGTACCCATTCCACATCCGCTTTCATATCTGTCACAACCGGATACTCCGCTTTACCGGTTACACAGTTTGTGACCACCGGCTGAAATTTGATGCCGCTTGCCTGAAATGCCGCGTTATCAATGGGATACAATTTCTCTGGAATCGTATGATACAAAAATTCCGCACCAAAAAGATCCCCGGTCTTTCGCAGATTTTCAAAGCTGCAATACTCTTTTCTATCCAGATAATCCATGTTGACTGCAAAGGCTCTGCCCCTTTGACCGCTCACATAACTGCAGCCGTGACAAGCCCCCGCCGACACACCAATCACATTGTCAAACGCAATGCCTGCATCCAGCAGAAAATCTAATACCCCAGCAGCAAATATCCCTCGCATGCCGCCGCCTTCAATGATAAGTCCTTTACCCATCGCTTCCCTCTTTTCTCATTTCAATACTGCAACCTGCACCAAACAAATACAGATATGCTTCTCTAACCGGTTTGCCAGATGCTTTTGTCAGGGCGTCGCAGTAAATGTCCATCTGTTTTTGATACGTCTGCCGCAGTCTTTCGACCTCCTCTTCAAAAGGCTTATCCCGGTCAATCCAACTGGTCTTATAGTCAAGCAGTACCATCTGTCCCTGTTCTTCAAACGCACAGTCAATGATTCCCTGCACAATGACCGTCTCGCCTTCCATCTGTATCTGCAGATTAAACGGTCGTTCCCGCTGCAAGACGCCCGCCTCATAAGCTGCCGCGCACCGTTTTCCCAAAGAACTTTTAAAAAAGTCTGCAATCCGCGACAGCCTCACTGCGCCAATTTCTTCTTCTGTAAAGATTTCTTTTGCCGTCATCTCTGCCGCTGCTGCTTTTAGATAAGATATCCCCTCTTTGGCAGCTCTTCCAAAGTCGATGCGTTCCATCATGCCGTGATACACCGTGCCCCGCTGCGCCGCCGTCAAAGTCTGCACGCCCTGCCGGAACTTCGGTACTGCCAGCACAGGTGCAAATGCCTGGCTGAAAGGCTGCGAACGGTTTATTTCTGTCACAGAATACTTAGACTTCAGGCGCCGCGCCGTTTCATAAGGATAAACAAAATGCAGCCGGCGTAAAATATCCGCTTGTTCCTTCCCTGCCACTTGCTTGTCAAAGATATTCCACGTCAGTGGATTTCCAAATCGATAAACATCACCATCCGTTTGCGGTGAAAGCAGCCTGGTGTCAATCAGATCCAAATGTGAAGCATTCTCGGTCATAGAAAGATACATCGTATCTCCGCCGATACCGCTTTCTCTGGCAGCAAGGAAATGTTCCCCGTCTTTGACTGTACCGGTCATATACAGAATATCCTTGGCACGCGTCAACGCCACATAGAGGATTCTGACCTCCTCCTGTACTTCCTCTCTGTGTACCTGCTTCTGTAAAAGCCGCTGCAGCAGTGTCTGCCGATACCAGTGCCCTTCATAATCACTGCGCGTCATAGCAACGCCAATATCCTTGTGCAGACTGACACCGCTGCCTGTCTTTGTATAATTCAGCCTGCGCCCCATGCCGCTGACAATGACCATAGGAAACTCCAGCCCCTTACTTTTGTGAATGGTCATAATCCGTACCAAATCGTCGTTTTCTCCCACCAGTTTCACCTGCCCCATAGGTACATTCCGCTGTTTCACTGCGTCAATATACCGAACAAAGCGATAAAGAGATGCCTGTCTGTCTTTGCTGTAACGTTCCGCCTTGTCCACCAGCGCCCGCAAATTCGCCTGTCGCTGCGGTCCACCGGGCATGGCGCCGATTTCCACATAATATCCAGTTTCCAGCAGCAAATTCCAAATGAAAGTCCCCAGCGGCATGGATGCCGCCATATCTTTCCACGTTTTCAGCTGCTGCAGCACTTTCTGGCACCGTGCAGCAAGGGCGCTCGTCTCTGCTGTCGCTGCATATGCAAAAAAAGCTTCCGCATAAGAGTCTGCTTTATGGGCAGCTCTGATCGTTGCCAGTTCTGCAGAGGAAAAGCCGAAAATTTCAGAGTGCAATGCACTGATCAATGGCACATCTTGTCGTTTATTGTCTATTACCGATAGAAGATTCATAAACACATTGATCTCCATGGTATCAAAATATCCTTCACTGTCATCCACAAAACTCTCAATGCCGCTCTGCTTCAAAATCTGGTAGAATACGTCTGCATAATTGCGTACGCTCCGCATGAGAATGACGATATCACGCAGCCTGATTTCCCGCACCTTGCCGGCTTTATGGTCATAAAACTTCTTTCCTAAATTCTCCTGAATGATTCGACTGACTGCAAGCGCCTCAAGTTCTGCATTCTTCAGATTGGCCAGCTCCGCATCGGAACTATCTACAGAAGACACATCCACCACCTTAATCTGCGGCAGATAGCTGTATTCCCCTTCATACGAAAGACCTGGATACAGCATAGCGTCTGCATCATAGTCCTCCATGACCCCTTGAAAGATCTGATTGATTTCTTTTAAAATCACTGGCTTACT
>CANBFZ010000214.1 GCA_947367725.1 uncultured Eubacterium sp. | reverse complement strand
CGCGCCGCCTTCACCAAACTGCACATTGGACTCCGGATTCAAAATGCCTGCTTCCCAAAACCGTTCTACATCTGCAATCCGCTTTTCTATTGCACTGCCCCGCTCTATGATAATGGGGCGATAGCCTCGTCTAGCCAGTGTCAATCCTGCAAATATGCCGCATGGTCCAAATCCAATAATGACAGGCCTATAGCACATGGGCATGTCGCCTGCCGGTACATCATAATAGGTCAAATCCGGTGCTTCCATCACGCCGAATTTCTGTCCTGTCCGAATTCTGATATAGTCCCTGGGACGCTGTCTGGTCACTACCGAAAAATCTACAGAGTAAATTTTTTTGATGTCTGTTTTATCTCTAGCGTCGATCGACTCTTTGACAATCTCCACATCTGTCAAAATATAATCCCGGTTTCCCAATTTTTTTAAAATCTTCTTTGGCAAGTCTGCAGTAGACTCATCTCTGCCAAGTTTCATCTGATGGATTCGATATCTGGGATTCATTTTGCCATCTCCTTTCCTGCCCGCATGCCGGTCGTCCAAGCGTGCTGCAGATTGAAGCCGCCGCACGGTCCATCATAGTCCAGCACTTCTCCGGCAAAATACAAATCTTTCACCAATTTCGACTCCATGGTTTCCGCATCCACTTCGCAAAGCGGCACGCCGCCTTTTGTGACCTGTGCAAAATCCCATCCTTTCACACCACACGGGGAAAGGGGAAATGCCTTTAAAAGCGCTGCCGTCTTAATGATATCGCCCTTTGCGCTTCTCCAAATCATGTCGGCAATGGGTTTTCTGACCAAGCACTGCAGCAGTCTTTCATCTGTAAATCCCTGCGCGCTGCGTGTTTCCAGCAGTGGTACAAGCGTATCGTACGCCGGAAAAAAGTCGATCTCTATTTGATATTCATCGAAACCGTCCGCAAAGGAAACCCCTGCAGGCAACAACAGAAATCTGGACAAATTGAATACGCAAATTCCAGATATGCCGGTGGCTGTAAACTGTACTTCCCCTTGTTCAGAAAAAATAGGTTCGCCTCTATGGCAAAGCCGTACTGCAGCTTTGGCGCGAATACCAGAAAGTTTACGCATATCTTCTTTGACTTCAACCGCTGTGAGTACAGGCACTGGCTTATTCACTTTGTGTCCAAAAGATTTGGCAAATCGAAATCCGTCGCCTGTGCTGCCGAACGCTGCGCCTGCTTTCCCCCCGCAGGCAATCAGCAATTTTCTCGCCTGCAAAATCCGATTTCCAAGTTCTATAGAAAATGTTTCGTTTTTCTCTACGCGGCACACTTCTGCAGACGTCATCACTTCCACACCAAGCGCTTCCATTTTTTGCTCTAGTGCATCCCGTACTGCTGCAGCCTCTTCCGTGTAAGGATAAATTCGCCCAGTTTCATCGGCTCTAGTTAACACGCCCAGCCCTGCAAAAAAATCTAATGTTTCCGAAACACCAGCACAGGCTTGATTGGATAAATTGCATCTGCCATTTCCCGTCGCAGCAATTTTTCTGCCCAGCTGATTTTTCTTTTCTAAAAGCAGGACCGCCCTGCCAGGATTCTCTTCTTTTGCACAGATGGCTGCCGCCATGCCGCTGGCGCCGCCGCCAACGATACAAATATCCGTCATACGTAAATTCCCTTCATTCGTTCTTTTCCTTCCCAATCGAGTTAGGCTCGCCGTAGCTTTCTCCCAATCAAACTTCGCACCTCGCTCGTTCTCTTGGGAAAGCCTCGCGTTTGACCTACCTTCGCTTCAAGCTTCGCTACGCTTGCTTTCAGCGGGTTAGGTTCGCCGTAGCTTCTTTCTGCTCAGACTTCGTTTTCAACTCGTCTTCACAGAGAAGCCTCGCGTTTGACCTACCTTCGCTTCAAGCTTCGCTACGCTCGCTTTCAGCGGGTTAGGTCATAAAAAACAACAGGATTCCTCTTTTGAGAAACCCTGACAGTCTACTACTGTATATTTTCCTCCTGCTGATTAGGCTCTCCAATCGGCTCGCTGATTATTTCATGAAATTCTTTGGCTTCTTCTGCTTCTTTCACTGCATTGCGTGCTTTTCTCGCCTCGTCGATTGCCTTTTTCATTTCTCGCTTTGCTTCTTTGGCCGCCTCTTCCGCTTCTGCGATCTTTTCGTCTTTGGTTTTAATCAGATCTGGTTTGCTGTATACGATGTCAAATCCGATTTTAATCACATTGGCGCCCTGTACAACAAAACAGATTCCCAAAATCATCAGTACTGACAAATGCAGCAGAGATGTATTAAAGAATGCGTACACACCGATGGCAAAATTCAGAAAGCTGACAATAAATGCCCAATAAAAATCAATGTTCTTTTCCTTGGTATCTGTCTCAAAAGCCAATACGCTGAATCCTCTAATACCAGAAATCATACTCCACATACCAAATACAACTGGCACAGCAATGTCCGCAGCCAAACGCCCCGTCAGCACCACGATCCCCAGAATAAAGGTGGTAAGCCCGTCAATGAGCACCCAATGCCCCGCATCTACATCTTCTTTAATTCTCTTATATACAAAACATTCTACCAATCCAGTCAGCATGAGAATAATTCCAATCGGAAATGCAAGTGATAAAAAGGATAACCCGGCATTTGCAATAGAAAAAATCCCCAGAACCGTAAGCAGAATTCCCGCAATTACAGTAACAATCCGCAATTTCTCATGACCTCCTTGTCCAATCTATGTGTTCTTTGCTATTATACTGACTTACCGTCACAAAGTCAAGCGGCTGCAACCATGCACCGTAACGAACGCACAAAAACGCCTTGCATCCACCATAACAAATTCCCAACTTTCGTCAGTTTTTCCATGCTAGTAGGCGCCTTTCGGATTCTCTATTCAGGCATCGAAACGCAAGAATGAAAAGAATCATGTAAGGAAGACAGGCGACATGCGCCATCTGCCCGCTATAAAAAGGATTTATGCAGAAACTGCCGGCGCCACAATTAAGCGTGCGCCTTTCGTAAGCTGCTGTTCCAAAGCGCTGAGAAATCCGCCCTGGACTTCCTTTTCTCCAGATTCTCCTACAATCACGCTGTCAATCTGGTGCTTATCTGCAAGCTGCGCCAGCGTTTTAGGTACATTGCCCGAACGCTCTACTGTAAGAGACGCACCAACCTCTCTGGCTTTCTCATAGAGAAATTCCAGTGCTTCCCCCTCTTCTCTGTTTCCCAAAAAATTCTCATTTTCTCTTGCCACATGGATCACAAAAATCTGATCACCATCAGATTTCATCAGTGACTTGCCATAGTCAATCAGCCTTTGACAGGTTTTCTGTCTGGTTACGCAGACCATGATGTTGCTCATGACGTTCCCCCTCATTCCAATTCTATATTCAGTATACCACAGATTCCCCCTTCAATTGTGATTGTTATTTGAAAGAAGTATGGTAAAATAGAAATATGGATAGAGTGATTTTACATTGTGATATGAATAATTTTTACGCATCTGTGGAACTCCTTTCAAGACCTGACCTAAAAGACATGCCCGTCGCAGTCTGCGGCGACCCTGAGGGCAGGCATGGTATTGTGCTGGCAAAGAACCAACTGGCAAAAGCTGCCGGCGTGATCACAGCAGAAACCATCTGGCAGGCAAAGAAAAAATGTCCCAACCTGCAGCTGGTGCGCCCTCATCGGGAAAAATACACAGAATACAGTCAGAAAATCAACGAAATTTATCAACACTACACCGATATGGTGGAACCTTTTAGCATTGATGAATCCTGGCTAGACGTGACAGCAAGTCAGAAACTGTTTGGCAGTGGCAGACAAATTGCAGATACCATCCGCGCCCAAATCAGAAGTGAACTGGGTCTGACCTTGTCGGTGGGCGTTTCATATAACAAAATCTTTGCAAAAATGGGTAGCGAATACAAGAAACCAGACGCCACCACAGAAATCACCCGTCAAAATTACCAGACACTGCTTTTTGGAAAGCCTGTGGGTGAACTGTTTTTTGTTGGCTTTGCAACCGCTGAAAAATTAAAAAGTCTTAATATCCACACCATCGGCGATTTGGCAGCGGCAGATGCCAAAGCCCTGGAACGACTCCTTGGAAAGCAGGGGCCACTGCTGCATGGCTATGCCAATGGGCTTGACGACAGTCCCGTCGCCCTTTATCATCAGCGAGAAAAAATCAAGTCGGTAGGCAACGGAATTACCTTTGCTCGAAATTTAACCGGAATTGAAGATATCACCACTGCACTGACCAGTCTAGCAGATACGGTTGCCAGCCGCCTGCGCAAATATCAGCTCAAGTGTTTCGGTGTAAAAGTCGACATCAAAGATCCTGCATTTAAAACCATTTCTCGCCAAAAACAGCTGCTGCGGCCCACAAACCTGGCAGCGGATTTAAAGAACGCTGCACTAGAGATTCTCAAATCCTCCTGGCGCCTTTCTGATCCG
>CANBFZ010000213.1 GCA_947367725.1 uncultured Eubacterium sp. | reverse complement strand
CAGACGATACAGGCATCTATGCCACAAGTAAAAGCATTTTTTGAAAAACACCGGGAGGAATTTTTAAAAGATCTTGCTGAAATGATTGGAATCGACAGCCAGAGAACCCAGGCAAAGGAGGGGATGCCATACGGAGAAGGTCCGGCAAAAGTGCTGGAAAAAACGCTGGAAATTGCAGAACGCTATGGCCTTTATACAGAGAACTGGGAAAACTATGTAGGCATCATTCAGCTTGATGACAGTAAAGACCGGAAATTGGAGATTTTAGCCCATCTTGACGTAGTGCCAGAAGGCAAAGGCTGGACTGTAACAGAGCCTTTTGTGATGAAGGAAGTGGACGGAAAAGTTTACGGCAGAGGCACTGCCGATGACAAAGGACCTGCCTTGGCGGCGATTTATGCCTTGCGCGCCGTCAAAGAACTGGGGATTACCTTGCAGCAGGGTGTGCGGGTCGTGGTAGGATGCGACGAGGAATGCGGCAGCTCTGACCTGGATTACTACTGGACAAAGACAAATCCTGCGGAGATGACTTTTTCGCCGGATGCGGAGTATCCGCTGATTAATCTGGAAAAAGGGCATCTTGGTGTTAATATAAAAGGAAAGCTGCCAGCCGTTTCTGGAAAGACAAAACTGTTGCGTGCAGCTTGCGGTACAAAAAGCAACGTAATCCCTGCTGATGGGGAGTTATGGCTTTCAGGCATGTCTGTGGACGCAGCCAAAAGTTTACTTGCGGCATTGGAAGAGGAAACCGGTGTACAGACTTCTGTAGCGGCAGAGGATGAAGGGCTTCATCTTGAAATCCATGGAACAGCCGCCCATGCTGCAGATCCCGATGCAGGCAATAACGCCGCAACTGCGATGTTGCAGTTTTTGGCAAAACTGTTTGCAGGGCAAGTACCGATGTTGCAGGCACTCCATGAAATTTTCCCACACGGGGACGGTCACGGCAAAGCTGCGGGCATTTATGGATGCGACGATGAATCTGGTCAAATCAGCGTTTCCTTCAATGTTTTTAATATTGATGAAGACGGAACGATCTTTGCGCAGGTAGACAGCAGGACACCGATTTCCATGCATGAGCCTGACTTTGCACCTCTGTCAGCGAAACTTATAGCTGCAGGTTATACCGCAGAAACTAAAATTAGCGCGCCTCATTACGTATCGCCAGATACACCGCTTGTAAAGACACTTCTTGCACACTACGAAGATTGGTTCGGCGAAAAGGGAGAATGCATCGCCATCGGCGGCGGTACTTATGTGCATCATATTCCTGGCGGTGTGGCTTTCGGCTGTGCGAAACTGGGCGTAGATAACAAAATGCATGGGCCGGATGAATTCGCCGAAATTGATCAGCTCCTTGTAAGCGGCATGCTGTTTACCACGGCGATTGCGGATTTGTGTAAATAAGGACACGCTATCTTATGCAGCTAGAAGCGTAAAGGTATGCGGCGTTGTTTCTGCGAGAGCGCGATCCGAGAATCAGCAAGTACGTTGTGATATTTTTACTAAAATATATGATGATAAAAAAATAAAAGGATATTTAATAATGAAACAGCTGTAAGAGTGGCATGAAATCTCTCTCTGTACAGCTGTTTTTTATTTGGTCAGACTGTGTTTTGCAGTTGCAGCGGATTGTTTTATGATGAATTCGAAGAACGATCTATCTTGCTTTCTATTTTAGGTAATAATCTATGATATATTGATAGAAGGGATGTTGTTCTACGTTGGGCAGGCTTGCACGATATACCAGATAAAGCGTGAGCTGGTGGGCGCCGTCGGCTGTTTCAAAAGGTTTGGCGCAAAGATTTGAATACTGCTTCAAAATAGATGCACAGCGACTTTTAGGCATAAGGGAAAAATCACCGGGATTTGTAATGAGTGCAGGCAGAAAACTGTCCTCGTAAATAGAACAGTTAAGCTGCAGATTTTTTGGAAAAGCGTTGATTAAATCAGGATTACAGGTGAGCATATGATATCTGAATAAATCTTCCATGTGAACGATTTCTTTGGTTGAAAGGGGATCCTGCGCGCAGAGAAGGATGGATAGGGTATCATATGCCAGTGGTACAAAGGCAATATCCGGTTGATGATCAAAAGCACTCGTACTTGCGTGGACAAAGTAAAAATCTCTTTCACCTGATAACAATGATGCGTGTATTTCAAGATCTGTATCATTAAAAAAATTCACTTTCCAGTTAGGGTGTGAAACTTTAAATCTAGAAATGATTTGCGGAAGTTCTGAATAAACAGCAAGAGAAAGTAACGAGATGTTGAGTGTACCGCGTTCCTTTTCTGTAGCTGAAAAGGTATTCATTTTCTTTAAGAAAAGTTTCCATGTATTGATGAGTTCTTCCGCATTTTCCATAAAATATGTGCCGGCTTCTGTCAGTTTAACGTTACGGTTCGTTCTGTTAAAGAGAGCAAAACCCAGTTCCTTTTCTACTCTAGAGATGTTCTGCGAAACTGCAGAACGTGTGAGGAATAGATTGTCAGCCGCTTTTGTAATACTTTTTTCTTTTGCTGTTTCTAAAATGCAGCAAATATCTTTCATATCAAGCACAATAGGAACTCCTTCTGCCGTTAATTTTATTAACGATGTTATTATAAACGATAAATTTACAAAGCGCAAGAAAAGTCGTAAAATTTAATTGGACATATCAGAGATATGTGTTATAAGAAGTGCAATGAAACCCGGGGATATGCACTAGTATTATTCGTTATGATTAAAGAGGTTCATCATTCTCTAATATGGCACTGACGGGTATTTCGCTTGATGGAATCATTCTGATGGGATCAGCCCTTGCAGTATTGCACAGATGACCCAGATACCGGAACAGATCCGCATACGGTACTACCCGTTCGGACATATGTCGTATGCGGGTGAGGAATCGTACGCCATACTGACAAAAGATTTGTATGCATTCATAGAGAAGTAACAGAAAGGATAAAACAATGGAACGAAGAATTTTAACAAAGATAGAGCCGGTAAAACTTCCATGGAAGGTGAAATTTCTTTATGCAACTGGAGATTTAGCGAAGACCACGACAGTCATCATGACCATGGCATTTTCGCTGTATTTTTATACAGAAGTCTGCGGTATTAACAGCGGCGTTGCATCAACCATTATTCTGATTGCAAAGATCTGGGATATTATCAATGACCCGATGATGGGCGCCATTGTTGACCGGACAAAATCAAAAGATGGAAAATGCCGGATGTGGCTTAAATATATGTCAGTGCCCGGTGGTATCGTGTTTGCCTTGGCATTTATGATGCCGGAGCTGACTGCAACAGGCAAGATTGTCTGGGTCGCTGTTACCTATACTCTGCAGGGCATGGCAAGTACAGCGCTGATGATTCCGATGAACACGCTGCTTGGCAGGCTGACTAGTGACCCAGTTGAACGGGCGTCAATCAATCAGATTAAGGGCGTGATGAGTCTGATTCCAAATCTGATTGTGCCTGCAGCAACGATACCGATGGTACTCTTTTTTGGTAAAGGGGGGGCAGACATGCAGAGAGGTTTCATGGTTGTAGGAATCCTCTATGCCATCGTATTTGCCGTATTCAATCTGACTGTATACATCGGGACTAAAGGTTATGAACCTCTGGAATATCTGGCAGAGGAAATTGATCCTTTGGAAAAGGAGGTGAAAGCAGAGTTACCTTCTACCGGCGCTGTATTAAAAGCACTGTTGAAGAATAGACCATGGTTGTTCTGCATTGGATTGTATCTGATCGATATGATAGCGTCTTCTATTCCATCTACGGTCATGACATGGTATTACCAGTATAATATTGAAAACATTCCGCTGATGTCTCTGGTAAATACGGTATCTCTTGGTGTGTCTTTGGGCGTATACATATTCCTGAAAGCATTTATTAAAAAGTTCGGCAATGCGGGAACTGCGGCCGTTGGTTGCATTCTCAGCGTCATTGGATTTGCCTTTAGATTTGTGCTTCACGACAGTTCTACAGCAGTACTACTGATAGGAAATGTTATTTCTAATTTTGGGTCTGGATTGGTTGCTGCAGTAATCCTTCTGTGCATTTTTGATGCGAAGGTTTATGGCGAATGGAAGACCGGCGTAGATAATGAAGCGATTCTGATGAGCGGATTCTCTGTATCCTATAAGACAGGTCAGGCACTGGGCGGTCCGATTGCGGGTTATCTTCTTTTGACTGTGCCGTATGTGGCCCAGGCAGCAGCGCAGGAGCAGAGCGTGTTGAATTTGTGGTTTTATGAATCCACGTTGTTACCTGCAGTCGGCTTTGCTATAGCATTAGTATTTGCGCTACTTCTGATCAAATATGAAAAGAAAGTACCGGAAATGCAGGCAGAGATTGAAGCAAGAAAAGCAAAATAAAGGGAATAGGAGAGATTAAAATGAGAGATTTTACACCTTTTCACTGGGAGCAAGAGAAATGTACGTCAGCAGGAGAAACGT
>CANBFZ010000212.1 GCA_947367725.1 uncultured Eubacterium sp. | reverse complement strand
TATGGCATGATGTCGAAAGAAGTCAAACCAGTCAGTGTCGCCGCGGAAAGCAGCTGTGCGCCGTAAGGAATGATGCCCTGAAATACGGAGGCAAACATGTCCAGAAGCGAAGCGCCTCTTGCCGGTTCTACACCGTAGTCGTCGCTGATTTCCTTTGCGATAGGACCTGCGATGACGATGGCCACGGTATTGTTGGCTGTCGCAGCATCCACAAGAGAAATCAGTGCGGCGATGCCCACTTCGGCACCCTTATAGGTATGAATGCGGTTGTGAATTTTTTCTAAAATGAAAGCAAATCCGCCATTTTCTTTGACCAGTGCACTGATGGCAGCTACTAAAATCGAAATGACAGTGATGTCATACATGCCGGTAACGCCACTGCCGATAGAGGTGAAGACTTCAGATACGGCAAGAGAACCAGTCACAAGCCCTACCAGAACAGAAAGTACGGTGCCGCTGATGAGCACAATAAATACATTGATGCCGATGATGGCGGTGACTAAAACGAAAATATACGGCAGAACCTGCCAGATGTTATAAGTCAGATCTGTATCCAGCGTAAAGGAAGCGCCGCGGGTCAGGAAAAACAGAATGACGATGGTAATCAGTGCGGCAGGCAGCACAATCAAAAAGTTTTTTCTGAACTTGTCCTTCATTTCACAGCCCTGGGTTCTGACTGCGGCAATGGTGGTATCGGAAATCATAGAAAGATTGTCTCCGAACATGGCGCCGGAAACGACCGCACCGATACAGATTGGCAGAGCGAAACCGGTTTTATCTGCGATGCCCACTGCAATCGGCGCAAGGGCGGCGATGGTGCCCATGGATGTGCCCATAGAAATTGAAATAAAACAGCCGATTACAAACAGTCCGATGACTGCAATGCCCGGCGGCAGCAGGGATAGTCCCAGATTGACTGTACTGTCAACGCCACCGGCAGCAGAAACAGCACCGGAAAAAGCGCCTGCGGCAAGGAAGATCAGACACATGGTAATGATATTGTCATCGCCGATGCCTTTTGCCACGATGGAAAGTTTTTCGCTGAAAGTTTTACCGCGGGTTTGTACAAATGCTACAATCAGCGCGATTAAAAAACCGACCACTGCGGGCATTGTATAAAAGTCATTGAGAAGGATTCCAGTCCCCAGAAACAGAACTAGAAACACTAGAATAGGCAGCAATGCCCATCCGCTTGCTTTAATTTTTGATTCGTTCATTTCTTTGTCTCCTTAGTTCATAAGATAATCATAAAGTCCTGAGAAAAAAAGCCGGGCCTTTGCGAAGGCCCGGCTCAGCAATGTTCTATTGTTATTTTATCAGACTATTTTCTGTGGCGCAAGGGCAATTTGCGCAGCTTTAACTTGCGGTAGGGTGAATAGAGCAGTCCCAGGCTGCGATTGTAGGCAGTAAACCCCCAAGAGGCAGCTGCAGAATGTCGTTTTTTATGCTTTGGAAGAAAGGTGCGGACTGTGCCGCCAAAGGAGTCGATGCCGCCGCCTGTGATCGCATCGATTAAGTCGTTGTTGCAAGTGATTTTCTGGGTAAAGGCGGTAAACGCCATGCCCACGTAGTCCTCTTTGTGAGAGTCTGAACCACCGATACAAGGCTTGCCATGCTTTATCGCAAGTTTCTGTGCCAGATGATTGGCCCGCGCACTTTCGCAGGTATTGAAGCCTTCAATAAAATCAAAGGCGTCGACAAGATGGGGCGTTTTGCGCAGCTTGCGAAGAAGCAGCGCGCTGTTGTAACGTGTACCGAAGGGGTGCGCAGGACCCAGGATGCCGCCGTAGTGATGGACCAGTTTGATCAGCAGCTCTAAAGACATACCGCGAATTTTCAGTACGGGAAGAAAGATGCCGTCTGGCATAATTACCAGAATATGGCCAGCATCTTTCGTATCATATTCTACGCCTGCGAGCACAACGAAATCTTTTGTACTGTTTTGGCAGTGTTCTGTAAAATATCGATAGCCTTTGTAGGTGTCGTGGTCGGTCACAAGCATGCCGGAAAAACCGTGTTCCTGCAGCAAGGCGATATAGCGTTCAATGGAAATTTTGGCATCAATAGAGCCTGCTTTGGTGTGGCAGTGCAAATCAAATTTTATCATGAAAGTCACTTCCTTCTTGCATATAGTTTACACCGGTATTAAAATTTATACAAGTTAAGAGTTTATGAAAGTTTGGGGGAGATTATGACAGAACTGCGAGGGCAATGTGTTGCGCTGCAGCATAGGCGTGACGGGCTTATTTGCTTGAAACTGCTGGCAGAGATGGATACGCGATAGTTTGCAGACGATGCATGCAATGCAAGAAGTGGTGATCAAAATAATTGTCAACCTTTTAAAAAATATAGGTTGACATTGAGGCGCGGGAATGGTATACTTCCTTTATCTTAAAGAAAAAGGAGTATGTTAGCGTGACGACAACAAGAAGTAAAACTTATGACATGATTTGTATTGCAATGTTTGCAGTAGTAATGGCGGTATGTTCCTGGATTTCGATTCCAACCGTGGTGCCCTTTACCATGCAGACTTTTGCATTGTTTCTGACTTTTGGGGTACTGGGCGGCAAGAAAGGCACGCTTACGGTGGTGGTATATGTGTTACTAGGCGCTGTAGGTATTCCGGTCTTTGCGGGATTTTCAAGCGGACTGGGCGTGCTGATGGGTACAACCGGCGGATATATCCTGGGATTTTTATTCAGCGGACTTTTATATTGGATGCTGGAAGGCGCACTGGGCGAGAAAAGATGGGGGCAGGCGCTTATGATGCTCCTAGGTATGATCACATACTACATTTTCGGAACCATATGGTTTATGGTGGTTTATGCAAATACAACGGGCGCAGTTGGTCTGACAGCAGTGCTGGGATGGTGCGTTGTGCCGTTCCTGGTACCGGACTTTATTAAAATGGTACTGGCACTTGTGCTCAGCGGCAGACTGAAAAAGATTCTGCAGCACACCAGCAGAGCGTAAAGCACATGGTTATGATTTGCGATAATTTAGATATTCTAGAAAGCGCTTCACCGCAAGGGAAGCGTTTTTTTGACTGCGTAAAATCAGCGCCAGATTCCGATAGGCCGGTACTTCCAGCTGCTTTGTTATGATGTTGTAGGGGGCGCGCTTTAAAATCAGGCTGGGCAGAATGCTGATACCCAGACCGTTTTCTACCATGGCCATAATGGCGTAATCGTCAAAGGTAGAGAATCGAATATCGGGCTGCAAATGATGACGGGTAAAAATCTGGTCGGCATCAACGCGTTTTCCTGTTTTGGGTAAGATGAAAGGGTCCTGGCAAAGGGCTTCCAGCGGAAATGTTTCGCAGTTTGCTAACGGATGATTTGCAGGCAGTGCAACCAGCAACTCGTCCATTTCCAGATGAATGGTTTCCAGCGGGGAACCAATGGGCAGCGGCAAAAAGCCGCAGTCAGCTTTGCCGCTGACGACCCATGCTTCAATTTCTTCATAATTTCCCATGAGCAGTTCGTAGTCGATGCCAGGATAGTCTGCTTGGAAATGTTTGATGATTTTGGGCAGCCAGTGGGTTGCAATGCTGGAAAAGGTAGCGATGCGAATCAATCCAGTATGGAGACCTGCAAGTTCGTCAACTTGCTCCTGCAATGCATCGTATTCTCTGCATAAAGATTTGATAAAAGGCAGCAATTTTTCTCCCTGCGATGTCAGCCAGACGCCGGATCTGCCGCGTTCCAACAACGTTAGATTCCACTCTTTCTCCAGATCGGAGATCATGCGGCTGATACCGGACTGAGAGTAATTTAATAGTTCTGCGGCTTTGGTAAAGCTGCCGTGTTCAATGGTTTTCAAAAAGGCCTGGTATTTTTGTAAATTGGATTCCATCGCGCACTCCTTTTATATCTGAATTTGTAATGAAAAGCATGATAAAAATTCGCTTTTGTGATTGCTCGTTTTATGATACAGTATGAGCGGAGAAAATGCAAGATAATTGAAAGAGAAAGAAGGAATTTGTGATGCAGGAGAATTTGGCAACGGTAAAACAGCCGCAGCTAACGCAGCCGCAGATGAAATTAGTAGAAGCGAAAAAACCACGGGTGAAGAAAGCATTTAGTCTTGAAACGCTAGTGTTTCTTGTGATTTTCGGCGTGATTTTTGGCTTTCTTGGAACAACGATGGGTGCGGTTAATATGATGAATACGCTGATGAATACGGCGTATGATCTATTGATGAATACTGTGCTTTATATTATGGCAATTGCAGTACTAGCCGGCGCTGCAGCAGGTCTTTTGACGGAGTTTGGGGTTGTGGCAGCAATCAATAAGATTCTATCACCTTTGATGAAACCGCTTTACGGACTCCCAGGCGCCAGCGTGGTCGGCGTGGTGACCACTTATCTTTCTGATAATCCGGCGATTTTGTCGCTGGCGGAAGATGATAATTTTAGAAGATATTTTAAAAAATATCAGCTGCCGGCGCTGACCAATAT
>CANBFZ010000211.1 GCA_947367725.1 uncultured Eubacterium sp. | reverse complement strand
GAATTTCAATGGTATCAGCCCCTTCCTGATACTCACCGTCCAGTGTCCACGGCATGTCCGCATCTGCCGTAATTTCCAAATGGCTGCTGCTGAAAAAAGACAACATCGGCGAACTGTAATTCTGCGTCGTCAACGCCAGCAGAATTTGATTTAATTCCAAAATATTGGCTGGTGACTTTATCAGAAGCACCTCGAACAGTCCGTCATTCATATCCACCAAATCATCAGACAACGTTAAAAGTCCTCCGACAGAAGTGGAGTTACAGACTGCGCCAAAAAGATAATCACCTCCATAAACTCCCTGCTCCATTCGCAGCCAGAGCCGCAGCGGTTTGATTGACGGAATATCTTTAATGCCTTCTAAGATATATGCCAGGTGTCCCAGCGCATTCTTAATACTCTGCGGCGCTTCATAGGATGCTTTCGTAAATGCGCCGAAGGATGCCACATAAGAAAAATACCGTCCGTTGAAACTTCCGATATCTAAGGTTCGTGCCTCGCCTTCCACAATATCCCGCGCCGCCTGTAAAATATCCTTGGACAAATGGAGACTGCTTGCAAAATCGTTGGTACTGCCCGCCGGAATATAACCGATGGGTTTTCTGAGCCCTGCTTTCAGCAGCCCGTCCACCACTTCATTAAAAGTACCGTCTCCGCCAATACAGACCACCAAATCAAAAGCTTCCGCCCGCTCCATTGCAATCACCGTGCCGTCACCTCTTGCGGCAGTCGTCTTTACTACCACATCATAGTCTGCCCGGCAAAATATATCGATAATTTCGACAAAATGTTTATTCGCCTGCTTTGTTCCTGCACAAGGATTCAAAATCATCAGTACTTTCTTCATCTCGTTCTCCTTTTCCCTTGTTCGTTTATGACGCCTCCATTTCAACGTTACTCTCAATCGGATCCGTAACAAGCACTTCCTTTTCTTCCCAATCTGTTCCAATGCCGCTGCCGCATTGCTTCGTCCAACGGAAATGTCCAGAAATTTCCATGCCGCCTGCTCCATAAATGCGATCTTCCTCTGCTGCAGGATCCTTTCCGTGTTGTATAATATACGGCCTGCCCCAGAGATTTCTAAAAGAAGAAACCACTGCTACATGACTGGATTCAAAAGTCACGATGTCCCCTGCCTGCCATAAAAGAAAGCTGTCCAACTGCAGATCTGTCGTCAGCACTTCACTATGCCGCTCAAAGAAACGTTCCAACTGCGGCACCAAACGAAAATCAATATTGGGATCCCGTATCGAAATCACATCATCATAGCGATCTCGCGCTTCAAACGTGTCCACATCAACCAGGTCTTTCACAGATACGTCAATACCCAGAAATCCCTTCCATACCACATCTGTACAAACTCCTATATCATCTGGCGGATAACCGCCTGCAAAATAAGTATCTTCATAACGAAGGTTTTCATTACTAATATAAGCTCTAGCAGACATCATGATCTTAAATCCCTCTTCCGACTGTATGGTAAATGCAGGCTTTTCGCCTTCCTCCAGCAGAAAAAAATATGCTACCATGCCAAACACAAAGCACAGAAGGATCGCAAGAATCACATAAAACCTGCCTTTTACTCTATATCTTTTTCTTGTCATATTGTGCCCCCTTTCGTATCTTTCCAAACTTTATTGAACAGAATGCCAAGACAAAGCACCCACGACAAAAAATAAAACCAAAACAGCAGCGCCACCATGCTGGCCAGCGAGCCGTAAATAATATCGTAATTGACCGTGTAGTCAGCATAATAGGAATAAACAATGGTTACTACCAGCATGCCTACCGCACCAAACACACTGCCCGGCAGAATTTCTTTAAAAGGCAGTTTTTCGTTGGGCAGTACATAATAATTGTAAGACACCATCAGAAAATATAATACCCATGCCAACGGCCATCTAAGCCAAGTCCACAAGGTATCAATCACAGTACCTTCGATTAGTTTTCCCAAAAACAGCTGCAAAATCAGCTTTCCATATACCAGAATAATGGCGATAAACGCCAGTGTAAACACAGTCAACGTCATAGTTTTGACTGCGCGAAGCCGTTCTCCCCAAAAGCTGCCTGTAGTTCTGCCTTCGGAATAGGTGTAATTGGTAATTCGCATCATAGAAAACTGCGCTCTCGAAGCAGACCACAGCGCCATGACTGCAAGAACAATGTTGGCAGTCGCCGCAGGTCTATAGTGAAGCAGTCCCCGCAAAGTATCCCCCATGCCGGGCGCTACATATTGGGCAATCCATTCATCCAGAAAGTCCAGAGAAATATCCAAAATACCCAGAAGCTGCGACAACACAATCATCGTAGGCACCAGCGACAGCATAATATAAAACGACATCTGCGCCGCAAAGCCTTGATAGTATGGGTCACTGAACTGTTTGATTCCCAGAAGAATCATTTTTATCCATCTGTTTTTCAGCAACTATACGTTCTTCCTTTCCATCAGCAGTTTCTCAAGCTCCAAAAGGGCTTTCGCACGATGGCTGATTCGATTCTTTTCTTCTGGTAAAAGCTGCGCAAATGTACGTTGAAATCCTTCCGGTACAAAGAGCGGATCATAGCCAAATCCATGTTCTCCCACCGGTGCATCAATAATGTGCCCTTCACATTCACCGCGGGCTGTCAGATATGTGCCATCAGGAAATACCATCGTAATCACAGAGACAAATTTGGCCCGGCGCTCTTTATAAGGCACACCCTCCAGCAAATTCAACAACTTGTCGTTGTTTTTTTCGTCATTTCCGTCCTCTCCTGCAAACCTTGCAGAATAGACGCCAGGCGCACCGCCAAGATATTCTACAGCAAGACCTGAATCGTCAGCAATGGTAATCCTGCCGCAGACTTTCATAATTTCATTGGCTTTTTTAAACGAATTTTCTTCAAAAGTCTCCCCATCCTCTTCAATTTCAAATCCGGGAATCCCCGCTTCATCACGCGAAACGATATGCATGCCGAACTTTTTTGTAATGGCTTCAATTTCTGCAATCTTGTGCTGATTTTTTGATGCTGCAATAATGGTTTCCATGAAATTTCCTTTCCTCGCTGTTCTCTCTTGTTTACTGATTTAATAATGTATTTTGAATCTGATGCAGGCGACGACAACCTTTTTCAGCCAGTTCCAACAACGCAAGCAGCTGTGCTCTTGTAAACGGCGCCTCTTCCCCGGTGCCCTGCACCTCTATAAACTCTCCCTGATCTGTCATAATCACATTCATATCAACTTGGGCATGAGAATCCTCTTCATAGCATAAGTCCAACCGGCACGTTCCGTCAACAATCCCCACACTGACTGCTGAAACTGCTGCGCTAACGGGTATCTCTTCTATCATCCCCTGCTGCTGCATCCACTGCATTGCCCGTACCATTGCAATAAATCCACCGGTAATAGCCGCCGTTCTGGTTCCACCGTCTGCCTGTAAAACATCGCAGTCGATCCAGATCGTTCTTTCTCCAAGTTTCTCCATATCTACCACAGAACGCAGTGACCTTCCGATGAGTCGCTGAATTTCAACTGATCTGCCATCAGCTTTGCCTTTTTCTCTTTTCTTTCTGGTTCCGGTAGAGCCCGGCAGCATCGCATACTCTGCCGTTACCCAGCCTTTGCCTGTTCCAACCAAATGTTTCGCTGTGGTTTCTTCTACCGTTGCCGTACAAATGACTTTTGTATGTCCCATTTCAATCAAACAGGAACCCTGCGGACTCATCAAATAATGATCCGTTATTTTAATTTCTCTTGTTTCATCCAGCGCTCGATCCTCTCGCATCGGTTTTCTCCTTTTCTTTAGTCCGTTAAAATAATCCTTTGATGCCCATAATCATTAAAATGGCGCCGCCCAGAAGCTCTGCTTTGGAACCAAAATAATCTCCAAATTTTTTTCCGGCGACAATCGCCATGATCACCATCATCGCTGTAACCGCAGCAATCATCAGTACTGCAGGCACAATAGCAACACGTACAGCGCAAAATCCAACACCTACAGCAAAGGCATCAATACTGGTGGCCACTGCCTGAAAAAACAGTACCGGCAAAGTCAGTCGTTTTCCGCCGCAGGTTTCCTCCGCATCTTTATGAAAACTTTCTCGTATCATATTACCGCCAATGATCCCTAAAATCAAGAAAACGATGATCCCACTGTATCTGGTCATCCACTCTGCAAAGAGGGAGCCTGCAAAGAATCCAAGGAGGGGCATAATACCCTGAAATATGCCAAATGCCACAATCATAGCTATGTAATCTCTTTTTCGAAGTCCTTTATACACCATGCCGTTGGTCATAGAAACCGCAACTGCATCCATCGCAAGGCCGACGCCGATCATTCCAATTTCTAAATAATTCATCTGTTCTCCAAAATTTAGCAAATTTAAATTATAGTATATCATTTTACTGGTTTTCCTGCAAGTCCTGATGTGATATACTGTCTGTAATTATCATATGTAACAAGGAGTATTCAATACGATGA
>CANBFZ010000210.1 GCA_947367725.1 uncultured Eubacterium sp. | reverse complement strand
TCCATCCTCCGCCGCCTGATCTGCAGTAAAATACATGCCTCTGGCATCACCGATCACATGGATATGATCATCACAGCCATCAATCTCTGGAAGTACCGGCTTTCTTCCGCAGCAACAGACCACATGTTTATATGATCCGGCACTAGCGTCCGTTTCGATTTCGATCCCTCGCTTTTTTAAATAAATCTCCATTGCATCGCCAATGTCTTGATCCCAATCTGGAAGCAGCCGAGACGCCTTTTCGTGGAGGGAAACCTGCACACCCAAATACTGTAGAATCACTGCAAGCTCTACCCCCAGTACGCCGCCGCCAATGATGTCAATCTGCGTAGGTAGCGCTGTCAGTGTAAGCAGCGCTTCGCTCTGATACAGCTTTTCCCAGCTGATATCGCCGGGAATCACCGGTGCGGCACCCGTCGCAATGACAATTTCGTCACAGGAAAGTGTCGTGCCGTCTGAAAGTACTACCTTGCCAGATACTGCAGAAACAACTTCCCCTTGCAGTATTTGCACCTTTGCCTTTCGCAGCAGATATTCCATGCCGCCGGAAAGCGCACCAATTTTTGTCTCAGCAACCTGCCGCAGTCGGTCTCCTGTCAGCTTGTTTTCTGGCAGAATCCCCTGCGCCATAAGTTCCATAGACGTCTTGATTGCTTGTAAATACACCCTTGTAGGCACACAGCCATCATTGACACAAGTGCCGCCCAACTGCCTCTTTTCAATTAAAATGGTCTCCCATCCCTCTTGCCGCAGGCTTTGTGCTGCCGCAAAGCCGGAAGGACCACCGCCGATGACAATTGCCTTCATATCTGCATCATTCCTCTTTCGCAACATATTCGTATAACCCGCACGCATTCCTGCGGATTATACTAGATATTATCTATTATATAACTTTGTCCTGCACCTTGCAAGAAATCTTCTTGCAAAGATTTTTATATTCCATGGTAAATCTATTGCTTTTTTTCCGGCAGATGATAAAATAAACTTACAAATATTTTGTCGAAAAGGGGAATCTTATGAAAAAAGCAAAGCGAATCGGGATCGCCGCTGCAGCGCTGGCTGCAGTCTGTCTCATCTGTTTCTTTGTGGGACGCTCTGCCGGTAGGTCAGACGGTATCTCCAACATAGATGCAGTCGTTTTAGAAAATAAACTGACAGAAATCAGCGAACTTGCCAGCATTACATATTCTTACACCAATATGGCAGAATTTGAAAACAGCAAAGATTTTTATGGAATTAAACTGCCATTCACAACCAAAGGCTTTATTATCACATACGATGGAGAAATCAAAGCAGGCGTCAATCTTTCTCAGGCAGAAGTGAAGACTGCCGGACACAAGATTACCATCACACTGCCTGACGCCCAAATCCTGTCTCACCAAATTGACGAAGACAGCTTGGAAATCTTCGATGAAACCACCAGCATCTTCAATCCGCTGAAAGTGGCAGACTACAATCGTTTCAACAAAGACCAGAAAGCCGCAATGGAACAGAAAGCCATCGATAAGGGGCTGCTGGCCACTGCAAAGAAAAAAGCGGCTGCCGCCGTGGAAGGATTTATCCAGCAGCTTGCAGATGAAAACTGGACCGTAGAAGTGGTGTAAATGGATCTCTCGGAGGACACCATGTATGCAGAACTTCTCGGCATGATTTAAGAAAAGGACGCCATTCATGCTACGGGCGTCCTTTTCTATTTGGTAGTTCGTACGTTTCTTTATTTAAACCATTTCATACGCCCGGTAGAAATCCATGGCTTTCCGCAAATCGCCTTCGTAGTCGTCGAAGTGGTTTGCTTCGATGGAAATCACACCGGAAAAGGCATCACTTTTGATGAAATCGAGAAAAGGCGTATAGTCCGCTTCGTCCTCCAGGGTCTGCACCCGGCGGATTTACAGATCTTCGGAAAGCTATCTGCTGGCGGTCTTCTCCGGTTTTCTAATCCCAAAGGCATAGCTGCCTGACCGCTTCTTTTTCCTCGAACTCTCGCAGATACTGGAAAATTTTATCGTTATCGTGAACAATTCCCGCCTGGCTGCATTTCTTTCGAAACAAACGCATCAGGCAATCGCTATTTGGACTTTCCAGCACATACTGCATTCCATAAGTGCGTATATAGGTGTCTTTTAGCCCCGGAAACAGCCGGTCCAGTTGCGCATAAAAATATTCCCGATTTCCTTCGCGAAGCGTCAACCTCATCCCAAAGCAAATAACGCCATAAACCTTGGCTTCCATACACATATCCAAAATTCCGGCAATGTTTTCTTCCGTATCATTGATAAAAGGCAAAATTGGAGAAAGCCATACAACAGTCGGAATTCCCGCATCGCGCAGCGTTTTCAGCGCTTCAAACCGTTTTCTTGTCGTGCTTACGCCCGGTTCTATTTTCCGGCACAGCGCTTCATCATAAGTCGTCAGCGTCATCTGTACGACGCATTTTGTCTTCTGGTTGATGCGCTGTAAAAGATCCAAATCCCGCAGCACATCGTCCGATTTTGTGATGACCGTAAAGCCAAACCCATACTGCTCGATGAGATGCAGTGCCTTTCTGACATGACCCAGCTTCCTTTCTAAGGGGAGATACGGGTCTGTCATAGAACCAGTGCCAATCATGCACTTTTTCCGCTTATGGGTCAACGCGTGTTCTAACAGTTCCAAAGCATTTTCTTTGACTTCAATATCTTCAAAGACATGATCCATATGATAGCACCTGCTCCTAGAATCACAGTAAATACACCCGTGAGAACAGCCCCGGTACAAGTTCATGCCGTTGTCTTTTGATAAGATGCTTTTTGCTTTTACGTAATGCATAGAAGTCCCTTCTGCAATCACATTTTACATAAATTGAACATGAACGCCGGCAGGATCTTTGACAAAGAAAAAGCGAACCTGCGGCATAGGAGATATCATCTCTGTGGGCTGAAACCCGTCTGAAATCAAACGCTGACGCAGCGCGTCAAGATTTTCTGCATGAAATCCAATTGACAAGTTCGCATTTCCTGCGTCAATTGCTTCCGTAGTTTCAATAATTTCAAGTTCAGTGTCTCCCGCATTCTGTGCAAGAAAAACGATAGGTTTCCCTAAAGAACGCATATCCTTCTGTACTGTCATCTGCGCGTATGTCTCATAGAAGTGGATTTCTTTCTCAAAATTAGCGGTCTTTACTGTAACATGTGCAATTTTCATCTTTTTTCTCCAAAAACATTTCCTATTGTAAATTATTTATGATGGTTCCCCCTGGCCTTTGTCATAAATCATATAAATCCTTTTCCGCACCACAAAGAATGCCCCTATGATAAACACCATACCAGAAACCCATGATAAAGGTTCCGTGAGGAACAAAAGCTCTGTACTTGCAAATACCATACCCAATTTCGCAACCACAACGCGGGTCACAGATTCTAAAATACCCGATATCATGGAATACACAGAATTTCCAAAGCCTTGCACAATACACCGGAAAACATTGAGCAGATACAGGATAATCATGCCACAGGAAATAACGGTCAGCAAACGCTTTCCAATTTGTAGCGCAAGGTCAGCATCGGTTTCGGCTGGATTGATGAAAATCTGCAGCAAAAATTCGCGCGACAGCAATACGAAAATGGTAACTGTGATTGCAAGTATCACTGCGATTTTCAATGCCGCTTTTACCCCGGCTTCCATTCGCTTGATGTTGCCTGCCCCATAATTTTGTGCCGTAAAGGTGTTTGCCGCCGCGCCTAAGGACAAGGAAGAACTTTCAAGAAGTCCAAACACTTTATTGTTCGCCGTAACACCCGCAACAAATACGCTTCCCTGCACGTTGATCGCTGCCTGATACATCGTACCGCTTGCGCCGATTAAAAAATTCTGCAGCGCAAGCGGAATTCCAAAGCGGCAAAGAACCGAAATCATGGAAAAGTCAAGGGTAAAGCAGTTTCTGTCAAGCTTTACATAGGCCAGTTTTCGTATTACCAAAAAGCAGTAAAGAAAGGAGACCAATTGGGAGATCAGCGTCGCCAGTGCAGCCCCCAAAATGCCCATTTGAAAGGATAACACAAACAAAAGATCGAGTAAAATATTCAAAACTGCCGCAATGCACATGGCAATCAGCGGTGTTTTTCCATCACCAAGCGCCCTGAGAATCGCTGCCGCCATATTGTACGCAATGACAATCCATGTCCCTGCAATCATCGCAGTCAGGTATGTAACTGCACCGTCGTAAATATCACGAGGCGTTTGCATCAAGGTCAAAAGCGGACATTCCACCGCAAGTCCCAATATAGTGAACAACACGCCGAAAATCGTACATAGAAAAGTCGACATCGCAATGACTTTGTTTAAGCCATCGTAATCTTTTCTTCCAAAATATTGTGCAACATAAATGGCGAAGCCCTGGGTCAGTCCCTGCACCGCCCAAAGCAGCATCCAGTAAATCCAATCCGTTGCGCCGACCGCCGCCAGCGCCTTTACCCCAACACCGCGTCCCACAC
>CANBFZ010000209.1 GCA_947367725.1 uncultured Eubacterium sp. | reverse complement strand
AGAACAAAAAAAGGAAAAGACAGAAGAAATCCGCTATTGCCCCAGCTGCGGACGCAAACTGCATTGATATGCAAAGTCAGTCATTCGACAGATGCACCGTTTTCCTCACACGCACAAAAAGCCAGCCGGCATCACTGCCCAGCTGGCTTTTACACTTTTTCTTAAACTACAGTTTTCCCAGGATCTCCACTTCCATGCCGGCGTGTGCTTCAAAATAGGCTTTGATTTCTTCCACGTATTCGTCCGTAGGCGGTTCAAACTGCATCTGCTCGCCGCCGATATGCTTTTTCTTGGAAATGCCCAGGTTGTGATAAGGCAGCAGCGTGACCCGTTTGATGCCGTGGTCTTTATAAAATGCCGCCGTTTTCTCGATGATTTCCCATGTGTCGTTGACGCCGCTGATAAGCGGCATACGCATCTGAAGCTTCTCGCAAGTCGCAGGAGATGCGGCAAGACGAGACAAATTTTCCAAAATCACCTGATTGCTCTGCCCCACATACTTCTGATGTACGCCATCGTCTATGGATTTCATGTCGTAAAGCACATGGGTCACATTTGCTTTTTCGGAAAGTTTCACAAGCCAATCCCCATTTCCAAAGCCGGAAGTGTCCAAACAGACAGGAATACCAAGGTCTGCCGCCCCATCCACCAAAGCATTTACAAACTCCGGCTGAGCAAGCATCTCACCACCGCTGACAGTCATCCCACCGCCAGTGGTTTCATAAAAGCCCATGTCTTTTTCTACTTCCTTTAGAACTTCCGCTACGGTCATGGACTTGGCAACAGGCAGAAGCGCTCTTGCATAGCAAATCTTTGTGCACGCCATGCAGCTGTCGCAAAGTTCCCGGTTAATTTTAATTACATTTTCACTGTCGACGAAGACAGCGTGCTTCGGACAGTCTTTCACGCAGTAGCCGCATTTAATGCAACTGTTAGGCATTTCGATGACCTGCTGCGCAAAGTCTATAAGCTCCGGGTTGTGGCACCAGGCGCAGTCCAGAGGACAGCCTTTGAGAAACACTGTCGTTCTGATGCCCGGTCCGTCTTCTGTGCTGAATTTCTGTATGGAACCGACTAACGCCGTCATTTCTTTGTTTTCCATCTTCGTCTCCAAATGTTAAAAGTCTAAAGTCTTACGCCTCTTTAAAGTGGGTCGTTCTGTAGATGATGGTATCCTGTGCACTCTTGTCGAGTTCTGTAAAGTAAGCCATATAGCCTGCTACACGAACCATCAGCCCCTTGTAATGCTCTGGATCTTTCTGTGCTGCTTTCAGGGTTTCATCGTCTACTACGTTAATCTGAATGTGGTTACCGCCATTATTGAAGTAAGTCTTAATCACACCTTCAATTCTCTGCAGCCCCTTTTCGCCTTCTACGCCCTTCGGATCAAACCGTAGGTTGAATAGTGCACCGTCGTGGAATTTATCCTGACCCATGGAAGCCACAGATTTTACAGTGGCAGTCGGACCGCTGGTATCGCGTCCCATCATCGGAGAAGCGTTGTCGCAGAACGGCTCTCCTGCCAGTCTTCCGTCAGGGGTTGCGCCGCAGACCATACCGTGAGAAACGTTTACAGTCTGAGAATGTACGTTAAAGGAGAACCAGCCGCCTCTTGCATCCGGCCAAGTCTGTACGTTATCAGCAATAAAGTGCATCATTTCTTTATAGATGCCGTCTACATGCGCATCGTCGTTGCCGAATTTCGCAGGCTTGTTCAAAAGCAGCTGCCGCATTCTTTCTTCGCCTTCAAAATTCTTATCGATGGCAGCAATCAGTTCGTCCATGGTGATATCTTTGTCTTCAAATACACATTTTTCAATCGCTACAATGGAGTCTGCCAGGTTTGCAGCACCCGTAACATACATGCCTGCAGTGGTATATTTCGCGCCGCCGTGCTGTACGGACTTGCCGCTTTCTACGCAGCCCTTAGTTACCATACCCGCGAAGATCACCGGGAATCTGGTCATGTGCATGCTCTGCATCACTTTGTAACCGGTTGCGACCAGCTTATAGTGGTGCAGAATCTGCTTCTTCAGCGCATCTTTGAATTCGTCGATATTCTTAAAGTCTCTTGGGTCACCTGTCTCAAGTCCCATCAGCTTACCGGTGGACGGATCAACACCGTTGTGAAGTACGAACTCCAGCATTTTACCCATGTTGACATAGCCTGCATCCGGTGAACCGTCTGTGGAACCGCCCCCAGGACCCGGCTGAATACATCCTACGATGGTCCAGTCTCTGGCCTCTTCCATGGTGCAGCCTTTGCCCAGGGTCATCTTCATCGCAACATCGTCGTTGAAGAATCCAGGGTTTGCCTGACCGTCCTGAATCATTTCGCAGCCTTTGCGAATCAGATCTTCTGGTGTACCTTCCCAAACTCTTACGCCCATAACCGGCTGGGTCGTCTTCAGCTGATTTGCTGCTTCCAGACACAGATAGGACAGTTCGTTAGTGGCGTCTTTGCCGTCCGGGGTCTGACCGCCGACCAGCAGGATTTCCCACATCGGATAACCGGCGAAGGAAGTCGCGTACCATTTATCTCTGACTTCGTAAACCTCGCAGGATTTCAGGTACAGGCATTCCAGCATTTCCATCGCTTCTTCCTGTGTAATATTCTTTTCGTCGATGACGTCTTTTTTGTAGTAAGGCCACATGTACTGGTCAAATCTGCCGTATCCGTTTGCGGTAGTGCAGACTTCGATATGGAAGTATACGTGTGCAAACCAGATCATCTGCAGCGCCTGCCAGAAGGTCTGCGGTGGATTTTCCGGTACCACGCGGCAGTTTGCAGCGATGCCGAGAAGTTCTTGCTTTCTCTTTTCATCTTTGCAGACAGCTGCCTGCCGTTCTGCTTCCTCTGCCATTCTGTGGGCATAGGTAATCAGACCCTGGCACTGAATGATGCAGGCCTGCCAGAAGTTGACCTTTTCTTCGTCTGCCTGGCATTCGCAGATCATATTATCAATATTTCTCTGACACTCTTCCATGTAACCGCGCAGACCGATGGTCAAAAGTTTTTCGTGGTCGCAGGTGGTCTCGCCGGAAACACCATTTCTCAGGCCGACCGTAATGATATCATCCTGAATGCATTCCTCGATATGGGCAGGAAGCGCTGTCTTGGACATGTCCTCCATGGAACGACCTTCCCAGTACGGCAGTGTTTCCAGAATCAGCTTCTTGTCTTCTTCTGAAATATCATATGGGTCTTTGGTTCTGGTTGCAAACTCGTTAATATCGCTGATATACCAGGAACTGGACTGAAATTCCGGGTGCAAGTTTGCACCTCTGTATTTGTTGGTCGCCGTACCGACTACCAGTTCATCTTCCATGATCAGCGTTGTCATATGTTCCATAATGTAGTTGACAACTTTTGCACGGAACACCGGAATTGCCTCTCCAGCGAACTTCTGATATGCTTCAGTTGCGAGAATAAGCCGTTCCGCCGTAATGCACGGGCGGGTATTCCACAGCTTTTCTCTCATCCGCGTCAATCTTTCATTTAACATAAATGCATCCCCTTTCTATATGTAGAATTAGCCAAGCATCATGCCGCCGTCAGCAAGGACGTTGGAACCATTGAGGAAGTTTGCTTCCGGCTGGCACATAAAGTAAACGATGTCTGCCATTTCGTACGGTTCTGCAGGACGTCCCAGAGGCCCAAGGGTAATGCTGGCGTCTTCCATGTCAGCAAAATCCGCTACGGATTTTTGGAACATCGCGGTGTTGACCCAGCCCGGTGAAATGGAGTTGGAACGAATGCCGTACTGTCCATATTCGTTCGCAACGTTCTTGGTCATACCGATCACAGCCCATTTGCTGGAACCGTAACCGATTTCGCAGGTGTAACCGCTCATACCGGAAACGGAGCCGAAGTTTACGATGTTGCCGTGCTTCTGTTCCAGCATGATCGGCAGGGTGTGCTTCATCATTGCGAAAGTGCCGAATACGTTTACGTTGTAAATATTCTTGAAGTTGTCTAACGTGCAGTCAACCGTCAAACCATATTCACCGATGATAGCAGCTACGTTGATCAGTGCATCGATTCTTCCGAATCTTTCTTTCACGGCTGCGATGGTAGCGATAACCTGTTCTTCTTCTGTGATATTCACCGGACAGATCGCAACTCTTGTTTCATCTAATTTCAGATCAGCCGCAACCGCTTTCAACGCTTCTTCGTTGATATCACACATTGCCACACTGTATCCATTCTCATAAAATTTCTTTACAATCGCGGAACCGATTCCACCAGACGCACCTGTTACAACCGCAACTCTTACTTCATTACTCATATTAGTTCCTCCTTCTATCATCTGCCCATGCAGACACTATGTCAGTCTTGTTATTCTTATTTTAATTAGATTTCTCTTCATATTCAATAATTGTATTGCCGTAAAAATCAATTATATTGCGCAAAAAAATCGGCATACTGCTTTTAAAACCCCCTGATTTATGTTACAATTTTATTATCATATAAAACTGCAGGTGGC
>CANBFZ010000208.1 GCA_947367725.1 uncultured Eubacterium sp. | reverse complement strand
GCCTGTCCGATGACGGCCTGAATTTGATGTCCCATCATGCATTCCCCCACTTTGCCGCTTCCGCCACCCGCCGGGCAGCCCCCTGTCGTTTCAGCCAAGAGAAGGGGGCGGCGGTTGGCGCTGCATTTTGGACAACAGATATCGTTTCCGGTATTTCAGCTGGGCATACCCCATCACCTTCTGATAAAATACCGGATTTGCCGCCCCGCCAACGATCCCCACAATGGGAATGCCCTGGATAAATTTCATCACCAGCATATCGGTTGCAAAGGCCAGGGCGGTTTTTTCAATCTGTGCATTCAGCGCTTCCCCGGTTGGGCTTTCACCTTCTTCCCGGCAGAGGCAGGCATCCACCTCCTGGTTGAGGGAAACCCAAGCCGCGCCCCTCTGCATGGATGCCTCCATAATCTTCAGGATAATAATTCTCCTCTTCAAACATGGATTTCTCTTTCATTATTTGTTCAAGCTCTGCGTCTGCATCTGCGTCAGTCATTCTGTACCATTTTTTCATGTACGACTTTCTGCTCCTCACCTGATTGCTGATTTCCAACATATCGCTGGCTTTTTCTTCCGTTTCGTCTTGCAATATCGGGTAGCTATTTTCTACTTCGATTTCGTATCCGTCTACCACTGTGCCGTCAATATATTTACGTGCAATTTCCGGATATAATCTTGCGCCGTCCAAGATAGCCATAGTCATTTTCTCAAATGCTGGCGCCCAGTCCAGCATCTTTTCGTTGCATCTTACCATTAAGCCCCAGTATATTGCCTGCATCGTTTTTCCGCTGGTAATAATGCCTGTTAGTGCCTCGTTTGATGTGTCAGGGACATCAAGCTGATTATACATGCTGCTTTTAAGACGTTTTAGTGTCTGTTCGAGTGCTCCCGAATACGACATCGGATTATCAATAGTCCCTACCTGTGCTGCGCCGTTTTCCCTTGTTGGGTCTGATGCCAAGTCCCAGTATGCCCCTGGTGCCCTCGATAGATTTTTTGTTGATGATGGTGCCGCATCAATCGTGAATGTAATTTGGTCTGTACCTTTTCGCAAACTGTCAATATCTTTATTGCTCAACTTCGATATGTATGACTCAGTGTCGGCTAACGACTCCACATCACTAATTCCGAACGGGTCTCCAGTCAGCCCATCATTGATTACAATTGAGACTGGAATATATTCAAAGCTTGTTACTTTGTCAGGCGTAATCGTCTCAATGAGATTTGCATTACCGTCATAAATTTCCTCTATAACTCTGCACTTTCCATCTTTGAGATACCACTTTTTCTTATATATTCTCTGCTGCGATTTTTCATCATTTATAACTGTGCTGTAAAACTGAATGAATTTCGTGATTATGTCTACATTTGCCGGATCCGTTTCATATACAAATTCCATAGAGGGAATAAACGAAATGGTTATGCCTGATTTCTCATTAAAATTCACCGCAATCGCGATTCTTTTTCCAATCAAACAGTCTTTTGCTGCTCTAACGAGTTTCCCACTGAATCCATTCCTCTTCAAAACCATTTTAAGCAGCTTTTCATTTTCCGCGATACGCTCATTGCTGGAGTCTTCGGTTTCGATATCCTTTAACCTTATGTCTGGAGGTTCAGAGAACAAGAATCTCGCCTCTTTGTCTATCAACGTCTTGATTTGCTTAGCGTGCCAATCTGACGGTACAACGTCTCCACTCGATGCGTCAGTAGTGAATTTTGCACCATTACTGTAAACGCTGTACATATTTAGAATGTCATTCATATCCGACAATGTTTCACTGCTAAAAATGCCTGTCAGCTCTTGATTAATAATAGCCCTTGTTAAATTGTATCCCTGTATTTGGTCAATCAAGAATTGACTTTTTCCTTCTGCATTTAGGTACTCAATCACACCTTTGCTCCTTTCGTACTGTTTCTCTGTCTACTCTTAAGGTCCGCCATATCATAAATATCAAGAGCATACCAAAGAGCAGAAAATGTATGTGCGTCAATGTTAAAATCGTCATAGATTAGTTCATCGGTCTTTCTGTCCTTTTTATAGGTCAAATCTTTTAATTCCGCCCAGCAGTTTGGACAGGCAGTTGATATAACGATTTGTTTAAATCTTTTTATCTTTCTAGTGTTTGACAGCCTAGAACCTGCCCATTTCTTACATCCCCTCATTCGGAATCCTTGCAGATTATAGTATCTAATAGCTTTTGGGTCTTCACAGTCTGCTGTGATTAACTCATCTTTCATGTAGGCAATAGCTTTTGCTGTTTGGTCGTCTGTCATGTGATTCTTGTAATATTCGTGATAGACATACAAGATCATGTTATCCTCATCTACAGCGCACCGTATCAAAGCGTTATATGATGTTTCAAATCCAAAGTCAAGCCCATTGAATTTGAGTTCTTCGGATATTCTACTTACCTGCTTATCAACGATTTCGGCAGCAACTTGCACAAGCTGAGGTAATACCTTTATGCCGTTAGCACCATACTCTCCTAGCCGTGCGACTCTGTATAAATCCGGATCGTAATCTTTCAATTCTTCCAGCTGTTCAAGATAACTTTCTGGCAAGAACAGGTTGTCGTCTGGCAGGCTGTGGTGATAGTACGTGTCTCCAACCACCACTGTTTTACGCTTGTACAACACCCTAGGGTCAAGTATCACATTTCCAGTTTCTTTGTTTATAAAAAAATGCTTATATGTCCAATTTTGCTCATCCACCGGGTTCCAACTTAAAATAAAATGAACTGATAAGGTAGAGTGCCTTGCACGCCCTAACAGTTCTTTGTACCCACTATATTTTACCTCGCTCGCCTCTTCAATCCAAATGATTGATACATCATTAATTGATTTCAGCTTTTCCGGCTTATCCATGCCTTTAAATATGATTTTGGAGCCATTCGGAAACTCTATGCTCATTGGAGAGGTTTTCGCAATTACCTTTCCTCTTTCTTTTCTTGTCTCTGCAAGCAGCCCCATATCTTCCAAGATTTCTTTTAACAGGTCAAAACACGAGTCTCTGATCGTGTCATATACTTCTCGCACGACAAGTGCTTTTCTTTTTTCTTGCAAGAGCTTTAAGATTAGCTTAAATGCAATCTGATACGACTTTCCCGAACCATAACCGCCCAGGCATAAGTAATGTTTATGCCCCCAATCAAAAGTGAAATTTTCAAATCGGGGGTTTATCTCTTTTTCTATTAACATGTCTTCCCCCTTAAGTTGGAGCAGGACTTTTTTAGATGAAGCCCCGCTAGAAACATCTTTTTGAGAATATAAATGAGATTAGGAATGTCTTAGCCTTACACCAAGCATTGACCGGTTACCCCCATCTTGCTAGGTCGTGGCAGAGTCATGTTAGTCTGCTCGCTTGTGCTTTGATGGTGTGCTTTGTGTAATGTTGTGAACGTTAGGAACTCCTTTCTTTTTTATGTAATCCCCATTCATTCACCCTTTCGCGTCACAACAATTTCAATGTTGTTGTCAGTGCTTCCGTCATCAACCATATCTCTTATGTATTCTGCTGCCCTGGTATCGCCTTTTAATGCCTTTTTCACCTGTGCGAGGATAATAACGTCTTGTACTGTTACGTTTTTACCTTTCAGGTCCGCCATGCTTTTAATGTCTTCTATGTCTGTTATGTCACCATTTTGCATTGCCATACTGAGCACCTCTGACATAGTCTCTCGCATAGCCTTTTTTCTTCTTCTGGCTGCAACCGATGCTTTACCGCCCTTGCTGCCCATTTTCTTCGCTTCTTCTTTGCTTAACTGCCTTCGTGGTCTTAAGTTCTGTTCATTAGCCAAACCTTCAACTCCTTTTGCATATTATTCCACAAAATCCCTAGCAAAAAAAGTATTACCTTGGGGATTTTTGATACTTTTCACCATATTTGTAAATAAATATACATATTCATTTATTTTATTTCATTGATACAATTCAAAAAGCGCCCTTTTGGACGCTTTTAGGAACTGTTTGTACACTAGTACATCAGCTTATTCATCATATTGTAGACCGGTATCTTTCACTGGTATTCTTTCACCATCTCGCAAAAGCACAACGTCTTTTTTGCCAGTCGTCTGGATATACCTTTTAACAATTACATCGCAAAATTTTTTATCCAGTTCTATCAATCTCGCCTTTCTGCCTGTTGCTTCGCACGCAATTAGTGTGCTACCACTTCCGCCAAATGCGTCTAATACAATTTGATTGTTGACGCTACTATTCTTTACTAATTCAGCAACAAGCTTTGCAGGCTTCATTGTTGGATGTTCTTTGTTTCTTTTTGGTTTGTTGCAATAGATTATAGTGCTTGGACATTCATCAAATCCATCATATAATTGGCACAGACATTCGATTAATTCCTCTCTGTCCATAATGTTAAAATTCGGTCTTGTTGTTGTGTCTATTACTGTAGAATGGGTTCGTTCTGGTGTAAAGTAGTGCGCAGCCCCCCTTTCCATCCATACAAGATTGGCTCATGTTTCCATTGGTAATCTTGT
>CANBFZ010000207.1 GCA_947367725.1 uncultured Eubacterium sp. | reverse complement strand
GTTGGTTAAAATGCTGCATACGTTAATAATCGTAGGCACCTTCAGCGACTGCACCGATCTGGAGTTAAAAGAAATTGCAAAACTGATTCCGATTGTCAGGTAAGTAAACGCCACAATTCGGATGTACTGACTGCCGAGGGCAATCACCTGTGGTTCCTCAGCGAAAAAAGAAATGACCTCTGGCGCAAATACCACCACTGCAATGACGGTTGGAATGCCCATCACCAAGCATAGAATGATATCCATGCCCAAAATACCCCGAATGCTCTTGAAATCTCTAACACCAAAATACTGCGCAAGTGGAACCGCTGCGCCGCTGAACAGCCCAAACAAAATCATGGAATAAATGCTGTAAACCTGATTGGCAGAGCCTACGGCTGCAAGCGGCAGTGGTCCCAGCTTTCCAATCATGATATTATCCACCAGATTGAGGCTGACAGTAATCAGGTGCTGCACAATAATCGGCAGCGCCAGAAGCAGAAGTCTTTTATAGTAATCCGATTTTGTTGTGTTTTTCATGTATGCGGTTTGTCCTTCTTTCTCTGCTGCCTGCAGTATGCTATAAATACAACGCGCCTGCGATGCTGTAACACTCTATTCCTTGGTTCCTCCCTGATTGCAAGTCCTATGAAAGAACTCCCCATCAGAAATGGGGAGTTTTACTTGCCGTTTTCTTACTTCGCGTAATCAATTGCTCTCGTTTCTCTGACAACATTGACCTTAATCTGCCCCGGATATTCCAGTTCGGATTCAATCTTTTTGGAAACTTCTCTAGCCAGCAGCACGATATCATCATCGTTCATCTCTTCCGGCTTCGCAATGATGCGAATTTCTCTGCCCGCCTGAATCGCAAATGACCGATCTACACCCGGTGTAGTATTTGCAATTTCTTCCAGTTTTTCGAGACGCTTAATATATGCATCCAACGTTTCTCTTCTTGCACCTGGTCTTGCCGCAGAAAGTGCATCTGCCGCCGCAATCAGAACGGCTTCCATGCTCTTCGGTTCATAATCACCGTGATGTGCCGCCATCCCATTGATGACTGCTTCAGATTCCTTGTACTTCTTCAAAATCTGAATACCAATGTCCACATGGGTTCCCTCGTATTCGTGATCCAAAGACTTACCAATATCATGAAGCAGACCTGCACGCTTCGCAAGTTTCGGATCCATGCCAAGTTCACCTGCCATCAGACCAGCAAGATGTGCAACTTCTACGGAGTGTTTCAGTACATTTTGTCCATAGGAAGTTCTGTATTTCAGTCTGCCCAGAAGTTTTACCAATTCTCCGTGCAGATTGTGAATCCCCACTTCAAAAGTAGCCTGTTCCCCTTCCTCTTTGATAATAGAATTGACCTCCCGCTCAGCCTTATCGACCATTTCCTCGATTCTGGCAGGATGGATTCTACCGTCAACAATGAGCTTTTCCAGTGCAATTCTGGCAATCTCACGTCTCACTGGATCAAATCCAGAAATAATGACAGCCTCTGGCGTATCATCAATAATTAAGTCTACACCAGTTAACGTCTCAATAGCTCTAATATTTCTTCCTTCACGACCGATGATTCTTCCCTTCATCTCATCGTTTGGAAGCGCCACAACAGAGACTGTGCTTTCGGCTACATGATCTGCCGCACATCTCTGAATCGCACCGGTGATAATCTCCTTAGCCTTCTTGTCCGCATCTTCTTTTGCCTTAGACTCAATCTCTTTAATCATCAGAGACGCATCGTGTCTGACGTCTTTCTCAATCTCATCTAAAAGCAGTGCTTTGGCTTCTTCTGCAGTCAGACCAGAAATTTTCTCAAGTTCTTCGATCTGTCTGGCAACAAAGCCTTCTAATTGTTTTTTCTTCTCTAAGATTTCCTTTTCGTGTTTCGTAATGCTGTCTTCTCTTTTTTCGATATTCTCCAGTTTTCGGTCTACTGACTCTTCCTTTTGAATTAACCTTCTTTCAGAGCGCTGTATCTCAGCTCTTCTTTCTTTCACCTCACGCTCGATGTCAGTTCGCATGCGATGCGCTTCTTCTTTTGCTTCTAATGTAATCTCTTTTTTAATCGTTTCGGATTTGTTCTCAGCATCCAGAATCAAATTTCTTGCTTTCTGTTCTGCACTGCCGATTGCCTTTTCTCCGATATTCTTACGCAGGATATAGCCCACTAATATGCCTAACGCTAATACTGCTGCGCAGATGATAATCCAGATGATTGGAGACATTAAAGCACCTCCTTTTCTGTTTGTAAATTTTGCCGTGTCTTTCAAGTTGTCTTATATTTTCAATAAAAAAATCGCATTACACAATTAAATCTTGATAAATTCGCACAACATATATTATAATGTTGTAATCGTCATAATGTCAAGCACAAGAGGGGAAAACTATGAACTATTTTTCAAATTTAACGAAAAACATCGATAAAGTCATCATTGCCGTGGTGGTGGTGCTTGCCGGACTCAGCGTTTTGATGATCGGAAGCACACAGATCAGTACAGGATTTGTAAGCCGTGAAGTGGTCGTCCAATGCATTGCTTACTTTATCGGTTTCATCGGGATTATTATTATTTTAAATTGCAACTACAATATGTTTTCCGGTATGGAAAAATATCTCTATGTACTTTCACTGCTGCTACTGCTTTCGGTCTATATTCCTGGACTGGGCATAGAACAGTTCGGCGCACGTTCTTGGATCAATCTTGGCGTAACGACCATCCAGCCGTCTGAATTTGTCAAACTCCTGTTTATTCTAATTATGGCAGGTTATCTCAACGAACACAAGGACGATTTATATAACTTCAAAGGGCTTTTAAAAGCTGGAATTGTAGCGGCACCCATTATTATCATCGTACTCAAAGAAGATTTAGGCAGTGCACTAGTCTTTTCCTTTATCTGGGTCGCCATGATCTTCTTTGCAGGCATCAACCTAAAAGTATTTGGAAAATTCTTTGCGCTGGTGCTTGCAGCTGTACCTGTGGCCTACGTATTCATGGCAGATTATCAGAAAGAACGGATCGAAGCATTTCTCCATCCGGACAACTTGAACCTTTCCGGCAACTGGCAAGTCTGGCAATCCAAAGTCGCCATCGGCTCTGGCGGAGTGTTCGGCAAAGGGCTGTTTCATGGCACGCAGAAAGAACTGGATTTCATTCCTGTACAGTCCTCCGACTTTATTTTTTCTGTCATTGGAGAAGAGCTGGGACTAATTGGAGGTCTCGCTGTGATCGGTCTTTTCACGATTATGCTGGTGCGTATGGCAGGCATCGTCAGAGATGCCCTAGATTTTTACGGGGCGCTGGTCGTAGCTGGCGTGATCGGCATGTTCGCATTTCAGATATTCGAAAATATCGCTATGACCATGGGGCTCATGCCGGTTACCGGCATTACCCTCCCTCTGCTCAGCGCCGGCGGTTCCTCCATTATGAGCAACATGTTTGCCATCGGTTTAGTACTGGATGTTGGTATGCGAAGCAAAGGAATTAATTTCTGAAAAAAAGCTACATGCACGAATCAAAACTTCAGATAAAGAACTTGTTTTTACCGGATGAATACTACTATTCATCCGGTATTTCTATATAATAAAATCATTTCTATTCTCATAATTCTTTTCTATGTCATATTCCTGTAAGATTCATATCTTATCATACTTCCATATATACTCAATAAATTAAAAACAAATAGCTTGACATCAAGCATTACAAAGGATAGGATTATAATAGTTTTAAAAAAATATAAGCGTAAGCAAGCGTAGAAACAAGGAGGAACCATGAAATCCGCTATCAACAATGACAAGAAAAAACAAATCGTACACTTTTATCAGAGGTTATTTTTATTGATGCTTACAATAATTGTTACTTTTTCTGTCACTGGGTGTACGAAAGAAGTCGAAAATGAAGAAATCACCACTACAATAAATGGTACCGAATACGAAGGCTTATATACCGGAACGTTCGTAGACAATGTGCCTAATGGAGAAGGCAGTTTTGCTTACGAGCATGATGGAGACTATTTAAAGTACACAGGAGCCTGGGAAAACGGAATACCGAAAGGAAATGGCAAGCTAGATACAAATTTTTGGCTCATAGATTTCGGAGATTTAAAAAGAACAGGAAGTTACAAAGGTGATACACTTGATGGTATTCCATCAGGAAATGGTACATTTGAAGCAGTGAATGCTGACAACCAAAAATACATCTATGAAGGTGCATTTCTTAAAGGTACTTTTCATGGACAAGGCAAACGATATTTTCCTGAATCATCAGATACTTGGATAGAAGAAGGCAATTTTGAAGACGGCAGTTTCATTCCTACGCCGTACGAATATTTCAAAGCCACAGGAACCTATAAAGAACAAGAATATACAATAACAGAAAAAAGCAAAAAATTCATAGATGAACATGAAAACTTATTTACAAAAAAGAAGGTTGCGACGGAAAAATTCATTGATCACAAATTTTCCTATACGAAGTACGCAAAAAATCAAAATAACTACGGTGATAAATTAATAAAAGTCCGTA
>CANBFZ010000206.1 GCA_947367725.1 uncultured Eubacterium sp. | reverse complement strand
TAAAGCTCTACACTAATAATGGCATCGAAAAAAGCATCACCCAGAAACTCCAGCCGTTCATTGTTTTCTTTTATAAAAGCGCCGTGTTCACGGCAGAACGAACTGTGGGTTAGTGCTTTATTCAAAAGATTTTTATCCTTGAACGTGTATTGAATTTTTGCCTCAAAATCTCCGTTATTCACTGATTAATATCTCCTCAATCTCCAAAACTGCATTCTGTATTGTATCAACGACGTTTTCCTCCACATAAGGAATCGCCTTAAGAATGGTCTGCTTGACTGCCAGCGCGTCAGAAGAGCCGTGCATCTTCAAAAGTGCACCCTTTACACCAAGAAGCGGTGCGCCGCCATATTCCGCGTAATTAAATTCTTTCTTAATTTCTAATAGCTGATCTTTAAGCAGTGCTGCTCCCAGTTTCGATTTGGTAGTTGACATAAATCTTTTTTTCATCTCTCTGAGCACCATCAACCCCATGCCTTCAGTCAGCTTAATGATAGCGTTTCCTGTGAATCCATCGGTTACAATAATGTCGCAGATTCCATCCTGCAAACTTCTTGACTCGATGCTGCCGATAAAATGCAGTCTGCTCTTTTCCAGAAGCTCATACGCTGCTTTTGTCAGTGCGGTGCCCTTGCCTTCTTCTGTTCCGTTATTTACAAGTCCGACCGTGGGATGTTCTCTTTTTAAAACTTTTTCCATATAAATGCTGCCCATGGTGGCAAATTCCAGAAGGTTTCCTGGCTTGCACTCCGCATTGGCGCCAGTGTCCACCAGTAAAGACGGCTGCATGCCGATGACCGGATAGATGGTCGCCAGTGTCGGACGATCTATACCCTGGATTCTCCCCAAAATAAAGAGTCCGCCAGCCAGCAGTGCGCCGGTGCTTCCCGCTGATAAAAACACATCTGCTTCTTTATGCTTCACCATATTAAGTCCTTTGACAATGGAGGAATCCTTCTTGGTCCGCACAGCCTTGACCGGCGCTTCATTATTGGTGATTTCCTCAGTTGCGTCGATGACTTCTATCTTCTGTGCAGCTGTGCCATACTTTTTCAGACAGACTTCAATTCGTTCTCTCTGCCCGATAATCAAAATCTGGTCTGCAATCTCTTTGGATGCTGCCACTGCACCCTCTACAATGACGTCTGGCGCGTGGTCGCCGCCCATGCCGTCTAATAAAATCTTCATCTTAACTCCTCCTCACCTCACGCTCGTGAGCATACATGGTTTATTCTACCACAATTTCAGTCTTTATGCAAGAAACCTACAAGTTTTCAACCGCTTTATGCCGTTCAGCTTTACCACAAAGAAAAATCAGCTTTAAAATCTTCTAAACAACGATAGTTTTTCCAAAAAATAAAATTTCTGTTGCGAAAAGTGTGCATGACGGCATCAAAAATTCCTATGCACACATGTCACCCGCTTCGGGGCGACACTTCACAAGGTGCTTTTCGTGATACAATCAAGTTTGCACAACTGCCGTCACAGAAAGTTGTGCAAATCGCCACTAGATGCCTATCCATGCACAACACACCCACCCTATCAGAGCTCTCAGCACCAAAAAAGTTGTGCATAAAGCAGGTATGTTTACTCGCTATGCACAACTTTTCATCAATTAATGATCAATATCGTTAAAATTCACTTGCGTAAGCACCATTTTCTTTGGTCGAACTGCCTGAAGTTTTGCATTACAGCCAATTCAAAGCAGATTTGCACAACCTACGCAAACAAAAGTTGTGCAAACCAACACTACAAAGCGCTTTTATGCACAACTTTTGAAATCGTATACCCCCTACCCCTATATTAAAGTGTAGGCGGTCTTTTTTCATACAAGCTGAATCTGCTTATTTTATCATCTCTTTGATCACCGCGTCGATTTTTCTTGCAACCTGACGGAAATCATCTTCTTTATAACCTCTGGTGGTCATCGGCGCTGTGCCGATTCTAACGCCGCTAGTTTCCTTTGGCGAACGCTGCTCGCCTGGCACACAATTTTTATTCAGGGTAATGCCGACTTCGTCCAGTCTATCCTGCAGGTCTTTGCCGCTGAACGGGAATTCCAGCAAATCCAGCAGGAATACGTGGTTATCCGTACCGCCGGTTACAATCTTATAGCCCAGCTTCAGGAATTCATCGGCAAAGGCTTTGCAGTTAGATACCACCTGCGCCGCGTATGCTTTGTATTCGGGACGCAGGGCTTCCTCCGCGCAGACCGCTTTTCCCGCAATCACGTGTTCCAGCGGACCGCCCTGTGCGTAAGGAAATACTGCGCTGTCTACCTTCTTTGCTAAATCCTGACGGGCGAAAATCAGACCACCTCTCGGTCCTCTCAGTGTCTTGTGGGTTGTTGTCGTTACGATATCCGCATGACCGAACGGGGATGGATGTGCGCCGCCTGCTACAAGACCTGCGATGTGCGCCATATCTACCATGAAGTAAGCGCCAGCTTCTTTTGCAATTTCAGCAAAAGCAGCAAAGTCGATGATTCTGGAATATGCAGATGCACCAGTTAGAATCAGCTGCGGTTTGTATTCCTGCGCCTTTCTTCTGACGTCCTCCATGTCGATGAAACCGTTTGCATCTACATCATAAAATACCATGTTGTAAAGTTTGCCGCTGAAATTCACTGAAGAACCATGGGTCAAATGACCGCCGTTATCCAAGCTCAGAGATAAAATCGTATCACCTGGCTTTAAAATCGCCTTATACGCTGCGAAATTTGCCTGGGAACCACTGTGGGGCTGTACATTGACGTGATAATCGGTGTCAAACACCTTTCTCCACATATCACAGCAATATTCCTCCAGCTCATCTACGTATTTGGTGCCGCCGTAATATCTGCTGGTGTTGCCGGAAGTTCTGACATAAGGATATCCTTCCGCATACTTCCAGGACAGACAACTTCCGCAAGCCGCTAGAACTGCTTCAGAACAGTAATTCTCCGAAGCAATCAGCTCGATGTTGTTCTTCTGTCTGTTGTATTCCTTTTCAATTAAGTCTCCCACAACTGGAGAGGCTTTCTTGATAAACTCAAAATTCTCTACATTGTAAGTGCTGTTATCTGCGCCTTCTCTGTTAAACATGTATACACATCCTTCCGTTATCTTGAAAATACCATATTATTGTATCACAACCCTGATATCCTATTCAACCTAAATTCAAAGAAATTACGAAAGAAAGGACGCGCGGAAGGTTTACAACTGCTCCATCTGCAGAATTGAAACTTCATAGGCGGTTTTTACCATCACGTCACCGTCTTCACACTTCTTTTTGTACTGCCGACTCTGAATTCTGCCATTTAATGCTATTTTTGCTCCGACTTCCAATGTACCGGAGTATACTGCATTTCTGCCCCAAGCAATACATGGTATGTAGTCAGATTTATTATAAAGCCGATTGACGGCCAGCATAATATCACAAATTTTTCGCCCCAGCGGTGACGTCCTCGACAGTGGCGCTTTGCAGATATACCCTTCCAGATAAATCTGGTTGATCGGTTCCTGCTCTTCCGTTTCCATCAGATCTCTTGCAAAAACAACAATGTTCAACCGATTATGCCCTTCTACATCTTCGTTATAGGTACGAATTTGTCCCTGTATATCCAGCCACATACCTGGCTCCACTGTCATGGTGCTGAGAATCCGCTCGGACGCCATCACGATAATCTGGTCTTCGTACCCGCTGTTTCTGGTAATGCCTACCTCAAATGTATAAAATGCTTCTCCGTATGTTTTATGATTTAATTTCAGTCCATCTATCACTTCGCCTCGAATATGGGCGATATTCGTAGGGTTATTACTGTCTGTCGTATTTATCATAGTTTCCCTCCCAGAAATTCACATTAGTACATTGTATTCTGGGGTCGGTGAAAGTATACCAACTAGGTGGTTGCACCTGCCAGTGCCACTGGATTGTAAAGATTCGGGCATTTAATTGTATAAACAAGACTGTCAGACTGGGATGTCGTTAGATGCTCTGGTAAACTGTCATAGTAATATCCTGCCGCCTCTTTGATCCCATAGCAGTTTTCTCCAAAATAAATGCAGTTCAAATATAACTCCAGAATCTCTTCCTTTGAATACGTCCATTCCAGTTTCATAGCGACAAATACCTCAGCAACTTTTCTCTCCATCACTTTTTCAAAATCAAAATAGAGATTTTTCGCCAGCTGCTGCGTAATGGTACTTCCCCCTTCCACGAAGCTGCCCGCAAGGATATCATTCTTCACAGCTCTCGCTACCGCCAGCGGATCTACACCAAAGTGCCAGTAAAATCGTTTATCTTCTGACTTTATGATCTCTTCAACAAAATAATCAGACATCTGGGATAACGGCACATAATCCTGCCTGCTTTTTATTTCTTCTACCTTTGTCCCCACCGGTGCGGCAGAAACTGCATCCCGGTATAGCTGATAACCTCTGTACACAGTCGGTGCAGTCAGAACGCCGCAAAGCAGCGTCAGCACCAGACAGAATTTCAAAAGTTTATGCATAAAAAACACCCCTTTCTCGTTTGATACCACTATTGTATC
>CANBFZ010000205.1 GCA_947367725.1 uncultured Eubacterium sp. | reverse complement strand
TGTCTCTTTAAAGAGCCATCCGCCGCCACCTCAGTGACAGCTTATTTAGTTTATCATCTCACTTCTGCTTTGTCAAGCCATTTTTTCACTTTTTTTTAGATGCAAGATGATTTCCTTTTTTCCTGCCCGCAAAAGCCTTGCTCTTTCAGACAGCTTTATCAATATATCACCCTTTCCTCTCTCAGTCAAGTACTTTTTTTCATTTTTTTACAACTTTTTTCATTGAACGAAAGCAGTTTGTGTACGAACCGGAACACAACCTTTCATACAACCAGCTGGCTTTCATTTTTAAATACGCGCAAAGCCACTTCTGTTTGTCCATAAAATCTGCACGTGTATAGCCTTTCATTTTATGCATTCTGTGATGTTCTCAAAAATAATTTATACCTCTGCTTAGTCTTTATAAAATTGGATCTGCCAAGAAAAAAGGCGTATCCATTATCAAAATGGATTTCCTGCTCCTCCATGTAAGCGATATGTTCCAGATTCACATAACAGCCCTTTAGGCAAGGGAAAAATCGTTCGTCTAAGTATCGTTCGACAATCTCAATTTTTTCATAATACCAGTATTCTCTTCTCACCGTCACAACATGTAGTTTTCTCCCTTCTCTTTCGATGCAAACAATATCATCAAGACAAACTTTTGCCGTATCTTTCCCACTAATAATTGGAACATATCCTTTCATCATAGCCATGCCTCCTCATTTTTCTTTACCGATAACTCTGTTTCTTATTGTAAAACAGTTTTCTTTGGAAAGAAAAGGCAATCTTTCCCCTTTTCTCGACAGAATTCGACCATATTCGACACATTATGTCAAATCATCCTAAAACAAAACAGCAAGAATTTCTAAAAATTCTGCAAAACTTACATATTTTTTCCCTTTTTGACAATCCTAATTCGGTCGCGCTGAATTTTTCAACGGCACCTCACGCAGCAGGCACTGGTATCCAGCCTAAAATAAGACAAACTACTTATCTTGCCATCCCTTTCTCTAATAACAAAATAGCTGTCTACAAGAGGGGATTCTCCCGCTTTGCAGACAGCTATATGCTTCTCTTCTGTTGATATAAACCGCAAATACTACGCTTCGATTGCCTCATCTTCCGGTGCACCGACAATTTCTCTCTTATAGGTAATCAAATCTTCTGCGATTTCGTGGGCAGCAATTGAAACCGGCTTATTGATCTCACAATCGGTCAAAATCGGCTTGCCTTCAATAATATCTCTGGCTCTCCTTGCCGCCATGTTGACAATTGTGTACCGACTGTCGGCCTTCTTTCTAATCTCATTAATTGATGGGTATAGCATTATACTTCCTCCTTATATTGTTCGATAAGTTTGTAAATGTTCTGAGACACACGGGAATGTTCCGCAACCACAATCGCTTTCACGCGGGCAACTGCCTCTTCCAATTCACCATTGACTACACAGTAGTCGTATTTATCTATGTATGAAACTTCCTTAAGTGTCTGGGAAAGTCTCAGGTTAATCGCCTCTTCTGTTTCTGAACCTCTGCCAGTAATTCGCTTGCGAAGCTCCGCCATGGAAGGCGGCAGAATAAAGATAAAAATCCCATCCGGGTATGCGGTCTTCACATGAAGCGCACCCTGAATATCAATCTCCAGCACCACATCGATGCCTTGGGATAATTTCTCTATCACTTTCGCTTTCGGTGTTCCGTAATAGTTGCCATAAACCTCCGCATGTTCTAAGAATCCATCTGCTTCTATTTCCCTGCAAAATTCTTCTTTGCTAGTAAAATAGTAACTCACGCCATCAATCTCACCGGGTCTTGGATTTCTCGTGGTCATGGATACGGAGATCTCTACCTTCGTTTCCTCTACCAGTCTTTTGCAAATCGTTCCCTTGCCGGCGCCGGAGGGGCCTGAAATAATAAATAGTTTTCCTGCATGTTCGGCTCTGTCCATCTTTGTCTCCTCGAAGCGTTTTTGTGAAACAATATTATATCATCTTTTCTTACTGTATTCAAGGAAATTATTCAATGTTCTGCACCTGTTCCCGAATCTTTTCAATTTCGGCTTTTACCTGCAGCATGAGATTAGTGACAGCAATATCGTTGGCTTTAGAACCGATGGTATTGGCTTCTCGATTCATCTCCTGCACCAGGAAATCTAACTTTTTACCGTCAGGCTGGCTGCTCTTTTCAATAATATCTTTCATCTGATCCATGTGGCTATATAATCTAGTCAGTTCTTCTGCAATACTGCACTTGTCCGCAAAAATAGCTGCCTCTACCAGAATTCTATCCTCTGGTACCGTTACACTGTTTCCAATCAGTTCCTTGATCCGTTCGCGTAGTTTTTCAGTATAGGCTTTCGGAACTTCTGCCGCGCGCAGTTCAATCTTTTGTACCAGGTCTTTGATCACTGCACCGCGCATCAAAAGATCTGCCGAAAGCTTCTCCCCTTCAACACTTCTCATCGCCTCCAAATTAGCAGCGGCTTCTTTTACAGGTGTTAAAATACACCGTGTCATTTCTTCCTCATCATCCACATCGGGAATGGCTTTCAGCACATCAGGAAGGTCGGCCACATACTGCAGCGTAATTTCGCCGGGAAGCGAAAATGCATCCTGCAGCGCTTTCAGGTTTTCAAGATACTGCTGCGCAAGCATGGTATTTAGTTTAATATTGACATCGTTTTCTGTCAAATTTTCCACCATGATAGAGACATCCACTTTGCCTCGCTTAATCTTTTCTTTCACCGTATTCTTTACCTTGTCTTCCACAAAAGAATACCTTCTGGGCATTCTCACGGAAATATCAGAATATCTGTGATTCACCGACTTAATCTCTACAATAATGCTCCGTTTTCCGTCATTATATTCTCCTCTGCCGAATCCTGTCATGCTTTTTATCATCTAACTGGTTCCTCTCTTTCTTACATCAATGATAATATTTTTATTTTACCATACTTTCCTGCCGTTGACAAATGCTTCACCACAGGGGTACAATAGAACGAGGAAAAACAAAGAGAGGATTAGAATTATGGCTTTTGACGGTATCATCACCTGCGCCATGGTAAAAGAGCTGCAGGATACCATTTTACTGGGAAAAATTGAAAAAGTGTACCAGCCCGAAAATGACGAGCTGGTCTTTCACATACACACAAAAAAGGGCAACGTCAAGCTTTATGCCAGCACCAATAGTGCCCGTAGCTGTCTGCATTTGATCGAAAAAAATCCGACGAATCCACCTGCGCCGCTAGCCTTTTGCATGCTTTTGCGAAAGCACCTGGTGAGTGGGCGTATCGTAGACATCGCCCAAAAAGACGCGGAACGCATCATTGAAATTTCTATGGAAACTTTGAACGAACTGGGATTCACCGTATCAAAAAAGCTAATTTTTGAAATCATGGGAAAGCACAGTAACATCATTTTAGTCGACATGACCACAGGTAAAATCATTGACAGCATCAAGCGAGTTTCCATTGATGTCAACCGGGTTCGTCAGGTACTGCCTGGCAAGGAATACGTATATCCGCCTGTGCAGGACAAAATATCGTTTAAAGAAATCACACAGCGCACTTTTGCGCAAATGTCCAATAATCCGAAAGAAATTCTGGCAAAAGTAGGTGGCATTTCTCCTGCTATCGCAGCCCAGCTAGCAGGATGCGACAACCGCTATGTCTGGCTGCAGACTTTACTTGACTCGATTACAGAGAATCGCTTTGTGCCACACATCTACGCCGATGACAAAGGGGTTCCCCAAGAATTCCATATTGCCGCACTGACACAATACGAGGAAAGTGCAACCCGTCTTGATTTTGATACCTTAAGTCAGTGTATCTGCTATTATTTCGACCATAAACAATCGTCCAACCGTGCAAGGCAGAAATCCCACGATCTGGTCAAAGCAGTATCCGCACTGCTTGACAAATTGTATCTCAAAAAACAGCGGCTTTCCGAAGATCTTTTAAAAGCAGAGAACTCCGAAGATTTACGCCTTTACGGCGAACTGCTCACCGCCAGCATGCACCTTGCGAAAACTGGTGATACCGCAGTAGAAGTCATCAACTACTACGATGGCAGCACGGTTAACATTCCACTGGACCCTCGTCATACCCCTGCTAAAAATGCACAGCAATATTTTAAGCGCTACGGCAAGTCCAAAACAGCTGTCAAAGAAAAGCAAGTCCAACTTTCTGAAGCCGATGCCGATATTTCCTACCTGGAATCTATGCTGACCTATCTGCAGAATACAGACAGCATAGAAGAAATCGAGGCTCTGCGCGCAGAACTTTCTGAAACTGGCTACATCAAAAAACGAAAAAGTGCATTAAAGGAAAAAAAATACAAGCCACAGCCGTACCGCTATACGCTCTGCGACGGTACGCAAGTTCTGGTAGGACGCAATAATAAAGAAAATGATATGCTGACACTGAAAACTGCTGCGAAATCAGATCTTTGGCTGCATACAAAGGACATCCCCGGCTCCCATGTCATCGTCAAGACAAACGGGGACGAGCTGCCGGATCGTACCTTTGAGGAGGCGGGACGGCTGGCCGCCTATTATTCCAGTATGCGGGGTGTGGAAAAGGTGGAGATCGACTATGTGGAGAAAAAGCATGTGAAAAAGCCAAAGGGC
>CANBFZ010000204.1 GCA_947367725.1 uncultured Eubacterium sp. | reverse complement strand
CCAATCACATCTGTTTTTACATTGTAATTATAGGCGGCAGCGATGGTGTTGATGAGTCCTTGATAGGATTCATATACGCTGGTAAAAGCCGCTTTGCGTACCTCTCGATTGTGACTTTCCATAAAGTTGATAAAGTTGCCGTGGGTCACTTGGACTGTGTCACCATCTTCGTCACAGATGGTACCGAAATGGATGTCGGCGTTATTGAGCATGGTGAAAATGGTATCCGGTGCATCGGTAACTTCAGAAAGCTGCGCCAGAATATTTTCTTCTTCTTTCGAAAGCACATGCTTCTGTTCACGGAGCAGATCTTCTATGACAAAGGCATACTGCTGCAGGGATGGTGTTTCACGGACATAAGCACGCAGCGTTTCTTCTGGAGCGGACAAAAGTTCCGGCGTAACAAAACTCATAGCAGCAGAAACTTTGGCAATGACGCCGTTTACCTTGTCATACATGGCTTGCTGGTCAGAAATCCGATTGTCTTCATCCAGTTTCATTCTGGCATAAACATAGGCACGTTCCAGCTTCTGCCAGATCGCATCTTTGGCAGAAAATGCTTCAGAAAGTGTCTCCGGGTGCTCCGTCAAATGACCCTGAAACTTTGCAAATGCTTCTGTCTGTGCAAGTACTTCTTCTATATCTTTTTCCCAGGCAGCAGCATTCGAATACATGGCTTCGATGTTCCATTTATATTTTGGGTCAATTTCATTTCTGTTTTTTAATTTTTTGTTTCCCATTTTTACCTCCATTGTAGTATAATAAAAGACTGATAGGAGTAGTATAACACAAAACTGGAAGGAATAGTATAAATGGATAATAGACCAATCGGTTTTTTTGATTCGGGGCTGGGCGGATTGACCAGTATTCCCCATATTATGAGAGAATTGCCTAAAGAACGGATTATCTTTTTCGGTGATACAGCCAGAACACCTTATGGTTCCAAGTCACCGGATACCATTCGTCAGTTCACCATGCAGATTGGAGACTTTCTTGTGAAACAGGGCGTTAAGATGATTGTCATTGCCTGCAATACGGTCAGTGCCACTTGTGTGGAGGATTTGCGAAAAGCCTATCCGGAGATTCCGATCATTGGCGTGATTTCGCCGACGGCCAAAGTCATTGCAAATAAATGCAACATGAATGATCATATCGGTATCATTGCTACGAAGGTCACCGTCAAAACCAACGCCTACGAACAGAAAATTAATGAAAAACATCCGGGACTAATATTGCATTCCAAAGCCTGTCCTGCTTTTGTGCCGCTCATTGAGGAGGGCATTATTGACAATAAGATTATGGATTTGACCATACAGTATTATCTGGATGACTTTATTCGGGAACATCAGATCAATCGGCTCGTTCTTGGCTGCACCCACTATCCGCTGATCAGCGAAAATTTGAAGCGGATTTATCCAGAACTTCGAATTATCAGTTCCTCCAAAGAAGTGGCTACGGCGGTGCACATTGAGCTTGAAAAGAGAGAGATGTTTGCCGACAAGCGAGAAGGCGAAAATGTATTTTATGCCAGCGACCTTTCAGAGAACTTTGTGAATATGATTCAAAACATACTGGGAAAACAAGAAAAAGAACTGAATATACAGTTCAAAAATCTGGACATTTAAGAAAAGTAGGGAAGAAACAATGGATAAAGAGGAATTATTTGCGCTTTTGGATATTGAAAGTGGTGCAGAATTTGAGTACTTTGAGAATTTTGCAGATTTTGCAGAGCACGAAGGACTGATCGACGCGGATGCAGTCTATGAATTGATGCAGGACGTAGATATGAAAACCTTTGCAGAGCTTTGTGAGAGTTATTTCTATGAAACACTGGAAAACGTGCCAGGCGATCAGATTGATTTGTATAATCTGCTGGAACATATGAAACGGGTTCTTGTAGGATTATCTGAGGCGGTGCGAAAAGGAGAGGAGAATGCGCTGCTGAATCTGGCAGACGAATTCAATCGGTTTCGTGTGTGGTATTCTTCCGAAAGCGAAGTGGAATGCAAGGCAATGGGAACGGGGGATATGTTATTTCTACCGGTCAGGGATGCACTTGTAAACGCCCGCCTGGAAAAACTCAACGGAGAAGAATATGCGTATGACTTTTCAAAGGCGCTGTGCTATGAACTGGATGAATACATGATGACTTTTGCAGAACTTGCAGAAGAGAATCAATAAAGCTGCTTTGTAACAAAAAGCGCACCTCCCGCATATGATACTCTATCAACATAAGGGAGGTTTTTTATGGGAGACTTCAGAAACGCAGATTGCTGCTGCGAGCCGTGTGAACCGTGCTGTGAACCGGCGCCGGAATGCTGCTGCGTAAGACCACAGAACAACTGCTGCAACAATGACAGCGGAAATGGTCTGGGCATACTTATTTTACTGGTTGTTTTGTATTTTCTGTTCTGCGGAAATGATAACAACCGAGGTGGGGGACTCTTTGGAGGACTCTTTTAGTCAAAACAGTCAAGGCACTGCAGTATCAGAATGCGGTGTCTTTTCTTTTGTGATCGTTGACATGCGCTGAAACGGTTGCTGCTTTGACAGGGAAACGGTTCCTTATAGATTCTGCTCTTGAAACTGAGCGGTCCAGGTGATACAATAGAGAAACAAGACAACTTACATGGAAAAGGAGCATAGGATGGACAGAAAGAACTACAGAATCGGCTTAATCAGCGCCATTGGCTGTGCGATCGTGTGGGGGCTACTTCCCATTTACTGGAACAGTTTGAAACCAATCCCGTCAGGGGTTATTATTTTTTATCGGATTTTTCTTATGGCGGTGGTATGTTTTATCGCTTGTGCCGTGCAGTATGGTATAAAGAATGTGTTTCGTCCTATGTTCGCAAGCAAAAAAGATACGCTGATCTATGTCGTCTCTGGCATTATCATCACTGCCAACTGGAGCATCTACATCTGGGCAGTCAACGCTGGACAGGTAATTCAGACCAGCATGGGGTATTTTCTGGAGCCCCTTGTGGTGTGCCTATTTGGTGTGGTCATTTATCAAGAAAAAATCAATGGATGGAAGAAACTTTCTGTTTGCTTTGCCGTGTGCGGGCTTTTGATTATGGTAATTGGGTACAGACAGGTGCCGTTGATCGCAGTCAGCCTGGGTCTTACCTTTGCAGTTTATGCAGCCATTAAGAAAAGTGTCAGTGCGGCGCCTTTGCAGTCGCTGCTCTATGAAACAATTTTTCTTGCGCCGGTGGCGCTGGGATTTGTCATCTATTATGAAAATGCTGGCGTTGGTGCGTTGGCAGCAGGTAGTGGAAAGTTTATACTGCTGCTCTTTGCAGGCATTGCCACGGCGGTGCCTTTGGGATTGTTTTCTTTTGCGGCGGCGAAACTGCCGCTGATTACCGTAGGACTGACCGAATATATTTCACCGTCTATTTCACTGGTTTTGGGTATTTTCCTGTTTAAAGAACCTTTTGATATCATTCAGTTCAGCGCATTTGTCATCATCTGGATCGGGCTGGTGTTCTTTACCTATGGAGAAATCAAAGAAAATCAAAATAATAAGGAGTTAGAAATTGAAAGAGAAAAAGCTGAATCTGTTTAATGTAGCAGCGCTCTATGTAGGCACAATTATGGGGGCAGGCTTTGCCTCGGGCAGGGAAGGCTGGCAGTTTTTTGGTGTTTTTGGAATCAAAGGCTATATCGGCATTACCATCGCAGGCATTCTGTTTATGGCACTGGGCATGATGGTTGCCTATATTGCCCGCACCCTTGATACAGCCGATATGGGGCGTATTATTATCTGTTCAGACAATCCCAAGGTGACAGGCGCCGTTGGATATTTTATGGCGGCAATTTTATATACAATTATTATATCCATGTCAGCTGCCGGCGGCTCTTTTTTAAATCAGCAGTTTGGCTTTTCTCCAGCGGTAGGCGGTCTGCTGATTGTCGTCATGGTGATTGCAACCGTGCTTGGGAATTTTGAACGCATTTCCAAGGTCTTTAAATATACGGTGCCGGTTTTGTTTACCATCGATATTTTGCTCTGTATTGGAGTGATTTTATCTGACATTAGACAGAGTGGGGCGACAGATGGCTTTCCAGTCAGCGCAATGGCGCCGAACTGGTTTTTAGCAGCATTTTTGTTTATTTCCTATAATATGCTGGGTATGATTCCCATTGTGGCATCCTCGGCGATTCACGCAAAAGATCAGAAGAGCGGTGTTTTTGGCGCAGGTGCAGGCGGGTTGATGCTGGCGCTTTTGACTGTACTTCTGATTACAGCCCTTCGCAAGGATATGGAATTTACGCAGCATATGGATTTGCCGATGCTGGCATATTCGGAAAGGCTGCATCCTGCTGCCAACCTTGCTTTTGGCGCGGTGTTGTTTATGGCGATTTATTCGGCGGCAACCAGTACCTATTATGGCTTTTCAACCAAGATTAAGGCGTCTCCGATGAAAAAATATATTCTGATCGGCGGGGCACTGATGGGATTTGTCTGTGGACTCAGCGGATTTAAGACCATTGTAGCATATTTATATCCGGCGGAGGGATATATTGGATTTCTGATTATTTTGCTGATTTTTATCAATTTCGTGAAAACCTACCAGAAAAATCACAGAAAGCAGGAAGCCTACAGAAGTGAACTGTAT
>CANBFZ010000203.1 GCA_947367725.1 uncultured Eubacterium sp. | reverse complement strand
GTGCTTCTTTCTCATACAATCTGATTTCAACTGTTCCAAGCTGCCTATGCTCCGTTATAAATTCTATCGCTGCAATAAGATACGCCATCTGTCGCCTCCTTTTATTTCCGAAAAAAGCGAAGCAGCAGCGGCATCATCTTTCTACTGTATTCTGCCAGCGAATATGCACCGCCCGTGAGGCACCAGTCTGTGACAATGGCGCGCTCCGTCATAACGTAAGCGCGCACCAGTTCACTCACCGTCATCTCACCGGTGAGTTCGCCGCTGCGCTGTCCTTCCTCAATGATTTTCATAATCAGCCGAAAGTACATCCTGTTCGTATCCAATAAATGTCGATATCCTTTGCCCTGTAGCTGTTCCGCATACATGGATCCAATCAGCTGCGGTGCAATCATCCCCTCGATCATGGCGTGCACTTCACTGTTGAGAAAGAGAAGCTTTTGAAAGCTATCCATTTCCGGCTTCAGTTCTTTTTCCAGCGCCGTATATTTCTCATCCAAAATATCAGACCAGGTCGCCAAAAGGTCGCCTTTTCCTTTAAAATAATAGTAAAAGGAACCTTTTGCAATCCCCGCTTCTTCCAAAATATTGTCAAGGGTCGTATTTTCATATCCTTTTTCACGGAACAGCTTCCATGCAGCGTCTATGATACGACTCTTCATATCCTTACGATTTTCTTTACACATTCGTACTTCCCTGTCTTTTCTAATTTTTCACGTCAGTTCTGCAAATCAGCTTTTTTCTACCTAAAATGCAGAACTGCAGTTCTGCATTTTACGATAAAATTCACCTTTTTGCAGAACTTCCTAGTCATTTGACCTGTGTTTCTACCTGCAAAAGCAAAAAAAGTTCTGCATTTCAAACCTATTTTCTTCAATTTGCAGAACTTTTTTATGAATGTTAAGAAAAAGTTCTGCATTTTTGCTGTTTTTTCTATCATCTGCAGAACCACAGTTCTGCATTTTTGCACATGAACCATCTTTTTGCAGAACTCTGCCTCAAAATATCCCCCAAGCATCACGAAACCTCTCCCCTAAAACACTTTACATACCCCTCGCTTTATCCACGCAGGCTTTCATAGACTCAATCAAAGTGCTGCAGAAGCCATATTGCCGCACCCGATAAAACCAATTTTCATAAGCCTAACTGCTCTTACTGTAATTTTTCAAAGAATACGCGGCAGGCAAGGCATGCCTCGTACAAATCGCTCTTTAGCATAAATTCATATGGCGAATGCGCGCCAAGCACACAAATTGCCGCATCAAAACTTTCCATTCCCAGATTGGAGTAATCCACGGACATAGTGCCGAAGCCGCCGAACTTTTCAATGCCTGCAAAAGGCTGCCAGACGATGCCGTTATCGTTAAAGACCTTACGCACCTGTCCAAGAAATTCCGCGCTGGCTTCGCTGGTGCTCATCTTGCCGTAACGGCTGGCATATTTGATGATCTGCAAACCATGTCCCAGAAGCGAACCACTGTAAGGCTCGCAAAGTTCCGGGTAATTCGGGTCGTTGCCGCAGACCGCTTCCAAAGACATCACTTTGCTTCCGAGCTGAATCCGGTTCAACGCAATACCGTCTCCATCGCAGCCGCTTTTTTCTGCCAGCAAACGCAAAAAATAGTCAGTTACTCTGGAATGGGAGCCAGAGCGACCTTCAAAGCCAACTTCCTCTTTATCTGCAAAGATTGCAATGGCCGTTCTTTCCGGCGCTTCGCACGCCAAAATCCCGTGAAGCTGGGCATACACCGCCGCCCGGTCATCAAAGCCGTAGCCGCACAGGGCGCTGCTGTCAAGGCCGATATCTCTAGTCTTTCCCGCCGGCACAATTTCAATCTCCGCACTGATAAAGTCTTCTTCTATCATACCATACTTTTCGTAAAGATACTGCAGAATATTTTCTTTTACAGCTTCCGTCCTCTCGCCTTCTGCAGGTGTTGCACCTAGGAACACGTTCATCTGCTCCTGGTTGTAGGCTTCTTCCTGCTTTCTCTGCCCCTGTTCTACCGAATAGTGCAGCGACATATCCGTAATGAAAAGAGCTGGTTCGTTTTCCGACGCGCCCTCTGCAATTTCTATGACAGAACCGTCTTTCCGCACCACTGTGCCGTACATGGAAAGCGGTGTACTGGTCCATTTTTCTAGCTTAGAAAGGCTGTACATGCAGGTCTTTCCGTAGGCAAAGCCATCCTTTTCAAAGATCGGCAGAATCTTAAAGTCAAGGCGTGTGCAGTCGGTATGCGCCGCCACGATGTTGGCACCCTCTGTCAGAGGCGACTTGCCTGCCACCGCTACATAGAGCAGCTTTCCGCCATCATTATAATACACCTTGTCACCAGGCTGTACATGCTGCAGCTTTGTCATATCAGTAAAGCCTGCAGCCTCTGCCCTTCTAACCGTCTCAGCCACACAGAGCCGTTCCGTTTTAGATGCGTCGTTGAACCGTTTAAAATCGTCCGCAGTCTCCATAATACTGCGTTTCTTTTCTGGAGAAGCATTCTTCCAAATGTTCGTGCGCTTATAATGTAGTTCCATCTTTTCCCCTTTCTAGTTAAAATCCTGTTCGGTTCGCATGATAATTTCATCCTGCAACGCTTTGGACAAGTTTCGGAAATAGTCGCTGTAGCCTGCCACACGGACGATTAAGTCTTTGTTTTCCTCCGGGTGTTTTTGGGCTTCTATCAAAGTTTCTCTGCCCACCACGTTGAACTGGATATGATGACCGTCCATAGCAAAATAGGAACGAATCAGATTCGCCATCTGTGCCAGCCCGTTATCTCCTTCCACGGTTTTCGGCGTGAATTTCTGGTTAAGCAGCGTGCCGCCTGTGGTCAGATGATCCATCTTTGCCGCCGATTTGATAACGCTGGTCGGTCCGTAAATGTCTGCGCCCTTTTCCGGTGAAATGCCCTCAGATACAGGCATATGCGCGTGTCTGCCGTTGGCGCTTGCCATCACCACTTCACCAAAATATACGTGACAGGTGGTCGGCAGCATGTCGATGCGGTAATGCCCGCCCTTGGTATTGGGTCTTCCCGTTACGGAATCTCTGAAATACCCAAAGACTTTCTTCATAATATCGTCTGCATAATCGTCGTCATTGCCGTATTTCGGGCTGGCGTCATGCACCCAGTGATAGATCTCATCGTGGTCCAAAAAGTCATCAGAAAGCGCTTCCATCAGCTGTTTCATATCAAAGTGCTTTTCGTCGTATACGTTATATTTGATTGCTGCCAGGCAGTCGGTAATAGTACCGATTCCCACCCCTTGAATATAGCTGGTGTTGTATCTGGCGCCGCCCGCGTTATAGTCCATGCCTTTTGCGATGCAGTCATTGGTAATAGAGGAAAGCAGCGGCACCGGCATTTCCCTGGCATAAATCTGCTCGATGACGTTGGTGCCTCTGATCTTGATATCCAGGAAATATCCCACCTGTTTGAAATAGGCTTTTTCCAGTTCTTCATAGCTCTTATAGTCCGTCGCATAACCCGTCTCAAGACCCAGCTGCCTTTCCGCTACAGGATCAAACCCGTTGTGCAGGGTGATTTCCAAAATTTTCGGCAGGTTGAAATAGCCGTTTAAGATATAGGATTCATTTCCAAAGGCGCCGGTTTCCACACAGCCGCTGGTGCCGCCAAGACGGGCGTCTGCAATGGATTTTCCTGCGTTGACCAGTTCCATGACAATAGCTTCCGTATTGTAAAATGCCGGCTGCCCCCAGCCCTGTCTGGAAATTTCACAAGCTCTTTTCAGGAACTTTTTCGGCGTTTTTCTGCTGATCTGCACGTTGGAACTAGGCTGCAGCAGCCGCATATCATCCATGCAGTCCAAAATCAGATAGCTGACTTCGTTGACCCCGTTTTCTCCCTCTGGCGTAATACCGCCGGTATTGATATTGACAAAGTCTGTATAGGTACTGCTCTCTTTCAGGGTAATACCAACCTTTGGCGGCGCAGGCTGATTGTTGAACTTCACCCACAGACATTCCAAAAGTTCCAGCGCCTTTTCTCTGTCCAGTGTGCCTGCTTCTGTGTCTTTTCTGTAAAAGGCAATCAGATGCTGATCCAGTCTGCCCGGTGAAAAGGCATCCCAGTTATTCAATTCACCGGTGACGCAGATATGAACAAACCAGTACATCTGAATGGCCTGCCAGAAAGTTTTCGGCGCATATTCCGGCACCACCTTGCAGTTTTCGGAAATCTGCAGAAGCTCCGCCCTGCGCGTCTCATCCGCTTCTATTTTCGCAAGTTCTTCCGCATAAGCCGCGTAGCGTTTTCCCAGGGCGATGATTGCCTGGCAGGCAAGTTTCATGCCTTTCAGTTCATGTTCTTTTGCAAGGGCGTCCGGATCGTGATGAAAATCCAGCGCTGCAATGGCTTTTTCAATACGGCTGATGCGTTCGCCGAAGCCTTCTTCGTAAATCCTGCCTCCGCAAACGGTGTGTCCCGGTCCTCTTTGCTCCATAAACTCGGTAAAAATTCCCGCTTCATAAGCTGCTTTCCATTCCGGGGTCATATGATCCAAAATCTTCTTTCGGATGGTTCTGTTCTGCCAATAAGGAATAATCTCTGCTTCCTGCAAGGCAAATCCCGCTTCATCCACAGAAAAGTTAATCAGATCTCTGTCATTCATC
>CANBFZ010000202.1 GCA_947367725.1 uncultured Eubacterium sp. | reverse complement strand
CGGCGCCGGCGCGCAGGCTAAACAGTTCGCCGCCAAAATAGACAGCATCTGCGCCGTAGATAATCGCAGTTTTTAGTTTTTCCAAATCACCTGCCGGCGCAAGCAGTTCAAAATGTTCTCGCTCCATATTCTCCTCTGTAAATGGTTACCGCAATGCCGTCCCCCACGCTGAGAAGCGACGTTTCCAGGGTCGGATCACTGGTAATGTAAGTAAGATATTCCCGCATTCGTCTAATGTTGGTTTTGTGTTTATGCTGCGGGTCATAAGAATCTGATGCAGTCATCGCTTTTTGCAAAATATTATCAGACACAATGACCGCGCCTTCCGCACAGACAGAAAGCGCCGCATCCAAAAATCGCTTATAATGGCTCTTGGCTGCATCGATGAAAACAAAGTCAAATCCTGAGATTTGCTGATCCCGTAATGCTTCAATCTGCGTCTGTCCATCCCCAAACAAGGTATGAATCTGTGTTTCTTTTCCGGAGACGGCAATATTATGCCGCGCTGCAGAATATGCCGTTTCATCTTTCTCAATGGTATAAATCTCAGCATCCGGACACTTTTCTGCATAGTAGAGTGCTGAATACCCGATGGCAGTGCCAATTTCCAATATCTTTTTCGGTCTGATCAACGACAGCAATGTATTCAGGTACAACTCGGTTTCCCGTAAAATCACAGGCACCCGATCTGCTTCCGCAAGGGATCTGAGTTCTGCCAGGGTTTCACTTTGGGGATGATAAAACTGATGCAGATATGCAGTTACAATATCGTTGGTTATATTCATAGTATCAATACCACATATTTTCACTGACGACTTTATTATGTTCGTCTAAAGTTTTGGAATAAAGGACTTCTCCGTCTTTGGTTGCAAAGAAGTACAGATATGCCGATTTTTTATAGTGTAATACGTCGTCCATGGCAGGTCCTGACGGCGCACAAACTGGTCCCACAGGTAGTCCCGCATACTGATAGGTATTGTATCTGGAGTCCACTTCAAGGTCTGCATAGGTTACATCTACCCGTTTTTCTTGTAAAGCATACAGCACTGTGATATCACTCTGCAGCGCCATATCCTTTGCGAGACGATTGAGAAACACACCTGCAATAATGGGTCTGTCCTTCTCAAATAGAGATTCATTTTCCACAATCGAAGTCAGCGTCAGGAATTCGTGTACCGTCATATCCATCGCTTTGATGGCATCTTTTCGCGCAGAAAGTTCTTCTTCTGTCTTATCCAGCATGATTTCCGTTACCGTTTCAATGGTGGGATTTTCTTCCGTTACAAAATAGGTTTCCGGATACAGATACCCCTCCAGAGGGAACATCACGTCCTGCTGCAGAATTGTATCAGACAGGAACCAGTATTTTTCAATCAATGTCTTTAAATAGGTTCTGTCATTCCACTTTTTCAGCACCTGTTTGGCTGTAAACGGCAATTCTTTTGCCACAGATTCAGCTGCTTGCGGTATGGTCGCTCCCTCAATGACAGTGAAAGCGTTCTTCGACAGATACGCAAAATCTCCGGTATGAATGACCTGCATCATTGTAGGCAAGTCCATATCCTTTGTAAAAATATACGTATTGGCCTGCAGTGCATCGTAGCCACCAATTCGTACATGAATTTTAGCGCACGTTTTATTTCTGACAAGACCATTTTCCTCAAGAATATCTATGATGGCGGAAGCGCCGCTTCCCTTTGGAATGGTTACAGTGACCGGCTCTGTATCACCCGGCTTTGCCGCACCGATTCCATCTTGGTAAAAAAAGTAGCCTGCAGCGACAATGACAGCGATCAATACTGCGATCATGATGAGAATCAATTTGAATTTTTTCATGCGTCCCCTACCTCTTTTATGGTTTTTCGTGATGTAAGAAAAGGGACGAATCCTTCGCCCCTTCGTCTTTTCCGTTGTCTATCGTTGACTGTTTTTAAAATATAACGGGCGCATCAGCTTATTTTGCTCTGCCCAGATATTCTCCGCTTCTGGTATCAATCTGAATCTTTTCGCCTTCTTCGATAAAGATTGGAACCTGAATGACAGCACCGGTTTCTACGGTTGCAGCCTTGGTTACGTTGGTTGCAGTATTGCCTTTCACGCCTGGTTCTGTTTCTGTTACGATCAAATCAACAAAGTTCGGTGCTTCTACGATGAACGGCTCGCCCTTGTAGAACTTCAGCGTTGCTTCGTCATTTTCTCTCATATACTTGATAGCGTCTTCTACCATATCGAAAGCAACCGGCACCTGTTCAAAGGTCTCCTGATCCATGAAGTAATACAGGTCTCCATCGTTATACAGATACTGCATCTTCTTGGTTTCGATAATCGCTTCTTCAAACTTATCATCCGGGTTGAACGCTTCTTCTCTGGTTGCACCGGTAATGATGTTCTTGTACTTCGTTCTGACAAAAGCAGCGCCTTTGCCTGGTTTTACATGCATAAAGTCAAGAACAACATGCGGTTCTCCATTAATCTGAAATGTTCTGCCTTTTCTAAAATCACTTGCATAAATCATCGGTCTATTCTCACTTTCTTCAAAATAAAACAAATTTATGAAAACACGTCTACAGGTATTATAGCAGATTTATTGCATGTTGCCAATACCCATTACTTCTCCCAGTATTTTATATACATCGTTCATCATCAGAGAAAAACGCATTTCTGCCTGCATATACTGCGCAGCCATGGGATCTTTCATAATAATCTGGTACAAATCCTGCACTGACTGCATCATACCGTCCACGCTGTTATCACCCATCATCTGCTTTGCCTGTACTTCAAACTGTTTCGCCTGAAAATCTTTAATCATAGCAGAAAGTTCTTCATTCTGGTCGACAACTTTTTTCAATTGATCGTACTGTTTAAATTCTTCGGACGCTCTGATTGCCTTTGCTAGGCCGTGAGCCTGGTCATACACATTCATGTTTTTCCTCCATTTTAAAACCTTTGCAGCGCATACTATCATTCGTCTTGCGCATTCTCTTGGGACAGAACCATTATACGACTTGCGTCTAGCCACTCGCTCTTGCTCGTGGGACGCAACAGCATAAGGTCTGTCTTGCCAATCGAATTTCGCATTGCTCATTCTCTTGGGACAGAACCATTATACGACTAAATTCTGCCAATCGAGCTGCGTTTCTCTTGCTCTCTTGGGAATTTAAAGCATAAGAACTTCTCATCAATTTACTTCGCAAATTGGAGCAAGTTCATTACGATCTCGCTCTATAAACGTTAGTAACGCTCTGTACATTTCGCAGGGTGCGCAGCACTTTCTGCATCTGCTGTGTGCTGGCGATGGATAATGTCAATGTGATATTGACAACGCCGTCTCTGCCGCTCTTTGCATTGACGCCGGAAATGTTTACATCCATATCCTCACAAGCTCTGGAAATATCTGAAAAAATGCCTTTTCGCTCTGTGGCTGTGATGCAGATGTCTGCGTTGTAGGACTTACCAACTTTTAAGTCCTCCCACTCTACTTCAATAAATCGCGCCTTTTCCCCTTCTGGAAGCGATGTGATATTAGAACAGTCTTTACGGTGGACAGAGATGCCCCTGCCTTTAGTAATAAAACCGACGATATCATCGCCTGGTACAGGATTGCAGCATCGGGATACACGAATCATCAGATTATCCGCACCCTTTACAATGATGCCCGGATTTTCCCGCTGATACCGCTGCATTTTTTCTTTTTTTGCGTCGTTTTCTAATAGTTTTTTCTGCTTCTCCTCTTTCTTTTGTTCTAGCTTCTTTTCTTCGTGGAAATAGCTAAAAAGCAGATTTGCATATTTGCTCAGTACTGTGCCGCCCTTGCTGATTTGCATATACACTTCATCCAGGGTCGCAATATGCATTTCTTTCATGGCCTTATTCAAATAGCTGCCTTTGCTGACAAGCTGCGGATCAAAGCCTTTTTTTCTAATATATTTATCCAGTGCGTCTTTCCCTCTGGCAACGTCATCTGGTTTGCTTTCTTTTTTAATCCACTGTCTGATTTTAGTTCTTGCAGTGGAGCTTTTGGCAATCTTCAGCCAGTCGATACTGGGACCGCTGGAATTAGACGAGGTAACGATTTCTACAATATCTCCGTTATTTAAGGTATGATCTATGGTTACCATTTTGCCGTTTACTTTTGCGCCGACACATTTACAGCCGACGGCCGTATGAATTTTAAAAGCAAAATCCAACGGTGTAGAGCCTGCCGGAAGGTCGATGACCTCTCCTTTCGGCGTGAATACAAATACCTGACTGGAAAACAAATCCATTTTCAGGGTTTCCATAAATTCTTTTGGATCGTTCAGTTCGTTCTGCCACTCTAAGGTCTGACGAACCCAGGCCAGTTTCATTTCTTCATGATTCTGCTCGCCTTTGGTATTGCCCTCTTTATATTTCCAGTGGGCAGCAATTCCGTATTCTGCAACACGGTGCATTTCATAGGTACGAATTTGAATTTCAAATGGTTCGCCGTTGTCGCCAAGGACAGTCGTATGCAGAGACTGATACATATTTGGCTTCGGCATAGCAATATAATCTTTAAATCTTCCCGGAATCGGTTTCCACATGGTGTGCACCTGCCCCAGTACCGCGTAGCAGTCGCGTACGTTTTCTACAATCACACGCACTGCTGTCAGATCGAAGATTTCGTCCAGCTGCTTGTGCTG
>CANBFZ010000201.1 GCA_947367725.1 uncultured Eubacterium sp. | reverse complement strand
GTCCCAAGAACGCACGTGATTGGCTTGACGAACCTTATGCTTTAAATCCCCAAGAAAGCAAGCATATGCGCCGCTTGATTGGTTGGATTTTGTCGTATCATAGTCTGCCCCAAGAGCAGCGCGATTGGCTTGGCAGACCTTATGCTTGAACGCTCCAGCTGCAGCCGGTGGCGTTCACCGTACTAAAATAATCCTATGATCCAGTAAATAATGCCCACAACCGTTGCCGATGTGATACCACAGACCAGCACCGGTCCTGCTACACTGAAAAGTTTCGCACCGACACCGAGAACCAAGCCCTCTTTTTTATATTCAATCGCCGGCGCAACCATGGAATTCGCAAAACCACTGATCGGTACAATCACGCCAGCGCCAGCAAATTTTGCAATACTGTCAAAGATGCCAAACCCAGTCAAAAGCTGCGCAAGCGCTACAATGCCAATGGTGACATAAGTTCCCGCATCCTTCTCTGAAATCCCTCTGGCTACGAGCATATTGTTGATATAGTAACCTGCCGTACAAACAAGCCCTCCGATCAGAAAAGCCCGCAGACAGTTCGCAAAATAGGTCGGTTTTGGTGTGAACTGCTTCGAATACTTTTCATACGCTTTGGCCACATCTTTCTTTTTTACTTCCTTTTGTTGTGTATTCTGTGCCATTTCGGTCACCTCCCATAAATCTTTCATTAGTATTTGGCAAAATCCGAAATTTATGCCATAATATTAGCCGGAGGTAATATTATGAAAAAAAATATCATTTTAGCGTCATCATCGCCAAGACGTATTGAAATAATGAAAAAGCAAGGCTATGATCCCCAAATTTGTCCTGCCGATATTGATGAATCTCTGCCGGAAGGTATCTCTGCAAAAGACGCCGTCATGTTTTTGGCATTAAAAAAAGCCCTTTACACTGAGCAAAAGGCAGTACCGGGCAGCATCATCATCGCCGCTGATACAGTGGTTTACAAAGACGGTATCCTGGGAAAGCCCGTAGACAGAAAAGACGCCGCCTATATGCTGCAAAAAATCAGAAACACCAACCATGAAGTTGCAACAGGCGTTTGCCTCCTCATAGCCGGTGAACCCGTCCGAAATGTATTCTGTGATGTAACAAAAGTTATCTGCAAAGACTTTACAGATGCAGAGCTTTCTGCCTATCTTGACACCGACGAACCTTACGATAAAGCTGGCGCATATGCAATTCAAGGTATCTTTGCAAAGCATATCCAATGCTTTCACGGTTCTTTTCATACCGTAGTTGGCTTCCCTTGGGAACTGATCGAACCAAAACTAGCGCAGCTTCTCGCCCTGTAGCCAATCACTGGCACGCGTCCTTCTCAGGAATATCCGCCACAATGTTAATCCATTTGCGGCTTTGGAATCTCGGCATGGCGATAAAAACTCTGCCTACATCACCGATGGCAACAATGAGCATAGCAACCGGTAAACTGGTGTGTAAAACTAATACTGCGAAAAATGCCAGCGGCGCCTGCACCAGCAGATTGCACACGATTTCCAATTTCATACAAAACAGCGTATCACCGCCTGCTCTAAGGGTGCCCACGATGTAGATATATCCCAGCATCTTTGGCGTAATCGTAATCGCCATGGTCATCAGTGCCAAAACCAAAAGCGCACGAGTTTCTCCGCTGAAATGATAAATCCCCGCCACAGGCTTTGCCAGTAAAAACATCACGATGGTCATCATCACATTTAGCATCATGACGATTTTCACAGAACGCTTTCCATTTTGGAAAGCTTCTTCTTTATTCCCCTGCCCCAGCGTTTCACCAATCAGCATGGCAGTTGCATTACCGACTCCGAAATAAACAGACTGCAGCAGCTCACTAACCACATTGGCAACTTGCGCCACAGCAAGCGCCGCCGTGCCCAGCTTCCCATACGCTGCAAAAATTAACGTCACCGACCCTGCCCAGCTAGCTTCTGTAAACACCACCGGCACAGCAGTTCTCATAACTCGCATAAATTGTTCCCGGTTAAAAGCAAATAACTGTTTCGACCCTGTTTTAAAAGGATGCGATTTTCTTGTATATACAAAGGCAAGCAATGCCGCAAACTCAAAGATACGCGCAATCAGTGTCGCCACTGCCGCGCCTCTGACACCTAGCTGCGGTAACCCGCAAGCGCCAAAAATGAGAAGATAGTTGAGCACTGCATTGACACAAAGTGCAATGGCGTTGATGACCGTGGGCACCTTCAAATCTTGTATTGCCCTGGAGTTATAGGAAATCGCAGAAGACATTCCCGAAAAAATATAAGAAAAACAGGCGATCCTAAGATAATCCACACCAAAGCCAATCACTTCTTCGTCATCTGAAAACACTTGTATGATATTAGGTGCAAAAAGAAACGCTGCAATACTGACAGAAACAGCAAAGATAAAACCGACCGCATAATCGATGCCCAGCATACGGCGCACACCAGCAATATCCTTGGCGCCCCAGTACTGTGCAGCATAAACAGCCGCCCCACTGTAAAGTCCAAACAGTGTTACCGTATATACAAAATATACCTGATTTGCCGCACCCACTGCCGCCAGCTCCTGTTCCCCCAGCATGCCGATCATTAAAGTATCGATCAAGTTCAGACCCAAACTGATCAAATTCTGAAACACCACCGGAATCCCAATTAGAAGCATTTTTCTGTAAAACCGTTTCTGTGCTGTCATTTCCGTCATACATGTTCCTCCCGCATTAAAATTTGCCCCGCTCGCGGCACGGGGCAATATCCATTGTATCATAGGAAGAAATCTTTTCCAAGGGGGGCGCGCATAAAAATTCCACGTCAGGGCACACAAGACTTAGGGATACGCTTGCAGCCTTTCACTCTGTCTGGATTTTCAAATCTGCCAGATGCCATCCCTTTCTTCACTGCGTCTAAGCAATATCATACGCCGCGCTTTGCAACAATGATGTACCAGCCTAGATCAGCCATTGTCCCAAGAATACACCACCCACACAAAGAAATACGCTCAGTGCCATATAAATCAGCATGAAAAACACATGACCGTTTTCCAGCATCCCTGCCGATTCGAGGGCAAATGTAGAAAATGTGGTAAATCCACCACAAATGCCTACCTTTAAGAATAACAACATCTGCTCGCTGATTTCCGTATGTACTTGAAAAAACTTAACAAACATACCAATCAGCACAGCGCCTGCTACATTTACAAGAAGGGTAGAAAGCGGCATTCCGTCTTTCTGAAGCACGGATATTTGGCTGATTCCATATCTGCAAATCGAGCCGAAAAAACCACCAGCTCCCACAGCTAGACATCGTAAAAACAAGTCCATGTACTATGCCTGCTTTACAGCATGATATCTTCGTTTTCGCCGGTAGCAAGATCTGTAATCACTGCCTTCGCTTGAGTCATCGCAAAAACTTCAAATTTTCCCGGCTGTACCATCTGCGCAAGCTGCGGCATCATCTCAAGAGCTTTTGCGCATGCATCTTCACCTAAAAATTCTGCTTTACCGCGAACTCTGATAAATTTTGTTCCATTTACTGCAGCCACTTCCATGTTAGGATTTTTCTTCAGTTCTTTGGAAGTCGCCTTTCCATCTGCTGTGCAAAAACACAACTTTCCGTCATACTCCATATGAAAACCCTGTGGTCTTACCCGCGGGGCATCTCCATCTACCGTCGTTACAAAACAAGGTCTAGCTTCTTTCAGAAACTCTAATACTCTTTCCATTTCCTTTTCTCCTTTCAGAAATCACATTCTTATAGCTGCACTTATTATAATACCATTTTCTGCAAAAAGAAATAGTACTACTCCATTTTATTCCTTTTTTCTCTTTGCGAGGATCATGTACGAAAAAAAAGTCCTAAAATGTTTCAAAAATATAAAAGAAACCCCTTGCAAAATTCCTCAACTTATGGTAGATTATAATGGTGCCTGGAGGATTGACCGAGTGGCTAAGGAGCCGCATTGGAAATGCGGTAAGGTGTAACAGCCCCGTGGGTTCGAGTCCCATGTCCTCCGCCATAAATAAAAAACCATCACAATAGTGATGGTTTTTTACTTATGCTGAAGATATGCTGGGAGTCGAACCCACGCGTGGGTGAGCGTGTCCCATGCCTGATTTGTCCGGCTTTCGCCGGCATGCAAATCAGGACAGCAGGATACAGTGAATTTCACAGTTCTTTCCGCAGTTCTCTGATCCGCTGCTTTTTCTGATTCACACTGCGTACCCTCGCTCGAGGCACATATTTATTGCAATGCTGACAATACCCTTTATGGCAAGCATCTCTGCCTTTGCTGCACTGTCCCAGCGCGATATAAAATTTGCATGGACTTTCTCTGTATGTAGCCATATTTTTACCTCTTTTCCATCGCCCTGTAATTATACAAAGGCTTTAAAACTTTCTTTACTTCTGCTGTATCTTTAATCGCTTCCAGAATTTCATTGATACCACGGTATGCAAATGGCGCTTCATCCAAAGTGAACGCTCCAATGGTACTGGAATAAATCCCCTCCATAGTGTTTTTAAATTCTCGTACAGTATGCTGCTCTCTTATCATTTCTCTATTCGCAATTCTCCCTGCCCCATGTGGCACCGAGAAATTCCAGTCCGGATTACCTTTCCCTGTACCCAAGATGACGCCGTCTTTCATATTCACCGGAATGATAATCTCGTCTCCTGCATAGGCA
>CANBFZ010000200.1 GCA_947367725.1 uncultured Eubacterium sp. | reverse complement strand
GGCGCTTCCCAGAGTGTTTCTTATCTGACGATTAATGAAACCAATGAAAAGTTCTCTGATAAGAGAGTAAGACAGGCAATTCGATATGCGATTGATAAAGAGGCGATCGTGGAGACGATGTTGTATGGTGCAGGAGAGCCAGCTGATTCTGTCATTCCTTCCAGCACTTTTGGATACTCTGAAAAAATTCAGAAATACGATCGCGACATAGAAAAGGCAAAGCAGCTGATGGCAGATGCAGGTTATCCCGACGGATTCTCCTGTACACTTTCTGTAACAGATGACTCTGTGAAGAACGAAATCTGCCAGGTTATTCAGAGCCAGCTGAAGGAGATCGGGATCGAAGCAAGTATTCAGACAAAGGAATACGGAACTTGGATCGATGAGTTAGGTACAGGTTCTCATGAGCTGTCTTTCTCCAGCTGGGTATGTGTTACTGGTGATGCTGATTATACTTATTATTCTTTGCTGCATTCTACACAGACTGGATATCCAGGAAATGATGCATTCTTGAAAGACAAAGAAGTAGATAAATTGGTAGTTGGGGGAAGAAAGACTGCTGATTTAGAAAAGAGACAGGCATATTATGACAAGTTAGAAGAGCTGTTGGGCGACTTATCTCCGTATGCGCCGCTGTATTATGACAGCATCAATGTTGGGGCAACGAAACATGTCAATGGATTTGCTTCTGACCCGAATGGTTATCACCGTCTGCGGAATGTAGAGGTAACAGAATCATGAGACTTGCAGAAATGACCTGTTGGCAGGTTGCATCCTATTTTCAGGCGCACGATACGGTGCTCCTGACGATAGGCTGCTTGGAAAGCCACGGCAGCCATAATGTGCTAGGGGTGGATACCCTGATACCAGAAAAGCTTCTTTCTATGGTAGAGGCTCGTACAGAAGTGCCTGCTGCACCGGGGATTCCCTATGGCGTATGTGAAGATATGACTTCTTTTCCGGGCACGATATCTCTGGGAGAGGCGTGTATGTATGAGTTGCTGACTCGTATTACTGATGGACTGCTTGCCCATGGCGCCAAGAAGATTTTATTTCTCAATGGACATGGCGGCAATATTCCGACTCTGAATCGAGTATGCATTGAATTAAGTCGTAAGCATGCGCTGGGTGTGCAGCTGAATTGGTGGATGATGGCTGGACAGATAAACCCACAGTGGGCGGGCGGACATGGTGGTGGAGAAGAAACTGCAGCGATGTTAGCTGTAGACCCGACGCTCGTACACTTTGATCAGCTGCGAGGCCAGGAACTACTCCATGATTTAGGAGAAGAATTTCCTGCAGAGGGATTTGACCGCATTACATTTGAGGGGATTGGCATTCCGATTCCTCGGGATGTAATCCGCTATACGACCAACGGGTGGATCGGACCGGATCACCCGAAAGAAGCAACGGCCGAATGGGGAGAAGAAATGCTTAACGCCGTGACAGACTATATTGTAAATTTCATAAAAGCCTTTGAGAAGGTGAAAGTGGAGTAAGTACGAGCAGACCTACTTTGCGTTAATTTAGTTGGGCGTCCTTTTTAGGGCGCCTTTGTTGTAAAACAGTGACGAAAAAAACGAGAAATTTCTTCAAAAATTTTCATAAAAAATATTGACATTGGCGCGAGAAAGACCTACAATAAAGAAAGTAGTTAGCACTCGATTAAAATGAGTGCTAATAACGTGTCGTAAGAAATAAAATAACATATATCAGGAGGTAGAGAAAATGAGTTTAGGAATCAAGCCACTGGGCAGCAGAGTTGTAATCAAGAAATTAGAAGCCGAAGAGAAGACACAGGGCGGCATCATTCTTGCCAGCGCGGCAAAGGAAAAACCGCAGATGGCAGAAGTTGTAGCGGTAGGTCCTGGAACCAAGGACGAACCGATGGAACTGAAAGCTGGAGATAAGGTTGTGTTCTCCAAATATGCCGGCACCGAGATTAAATATGACGGTGAAGAATATACAATTATGAGCCAGTCCGATATCCTGGCAACAGTAGAATAAGGTTAAATTTGGGAGGTAAATAGAAATGGCAAAAGATTTATATTATGGAGAAGACGCCAGAAGAAAGCTGCAGGCTGGCGTAGATAAACTGGCAGACACAGTAAAGATTACATTGGGACCGAAGGGCAGAAACGTTCTGATCAACAAGTCTTTTGGCTCTCCGCTGATCACCAATGACGGTGTTACCATTGCAAGAGAAATTGAACTGGAAGACGCAGTTGAAAACATGGGTGCACAGCTTGTAAAAGAAGTTGCAACAAAGACCAACGATGTTGCTGGTGATGGAACTACAACTGCAACGCTGCTTGCGCAGATTATCATCAAAGAAGGATTCAAAAACGTAGCGGCAGGCGCAAACCCTATGGTGCTCAAGAGAGGCATCCAGGGCGCAGTAGAAACTGCAGTTGAAAAGATTGCTACCATCTCCAAAAAAGTAGAAACCAAAGAAAGCATCGCACAGGTTGCATCTGTTTCCGCTGCTGATGAAACCATCGGCGCGCTGATTGCGGAAGCGATGGAAAAGGTTGGAAATGATGGCGTTATTACGGTAGAAGAAGCAAAGTCTCTGGGCACTACTTTAGACGTAGTGGAAGGGATGCAGTTCGACAGAGGGTATCTGTCCGCTTATATGGTAAGCGATACTGAGAAGATGGAAGCACTGTTGGAAAATCCATTGATTTTATTAACTGACAAGAAGATCAGCAACATTCAGGAACTGCTGCCGCTTTTGGAACAAGTTGTAAAGATGGGCAGAAAGCTTTTGATCGTTGCAGAAGACGTAGAAGGCGAAGCATTGACGACACTGGTTCTCAACAAACTGAGAGGCACCATCGATTGTGTTGCAGTGAAGGCACCTGGCTTTGGTGATAGAAGAAAGGCAATGATGGAAGATATCGCTGTATTGACCGGCGGTGTTGTCATCAGTGAGGAAGTTGGTTATGATCTGAAAGAAGCTACATTAGATATGCTGGGTCAGGCTGCAACGGTGAAAGTTGACAAAGATTCCACCGTGATTGTAAACGGCGCAGGCGAAAAGGCAGACATCACAGCTAGAATCAATGCAATTAAAAAGCAGATTGAAGAGACTGAATCTGAATTTGATAAAGAAAAGCTGCAGGAAAGACTGGCAAAACTGTCCGGCGGTGTTGCAGTAATCAAAGTTGGTGCGGCGACTGAAACGGAGCTGAAGGAAAGAAAACTGAGAATTGAAGACGCTTTGAACGCAACGAAGGCTGCGGTAGAAGAAGGTATCGTTGCAGGCGGCGGCGTGGCGCTTTGCAGTGCAATCGACGCAGTTTCTAAATATGTAGAAACCCTGGAAGGAGACGAAAGAACTGGTGCTAAAATTATCGAAAGAGCATTGGAAGAACCAGTTAGACAGATTGCTGAAAACGCAGGCTTTGAAGGCAGCGTCGTTGTTGCTGAGGTGAAGAAGCAGAAAGTCGGCTATGGTTTCAACGCAGCAACAGAGGAATATGTAGATATGATCGAAGCAGGTATTGTAGACCCTGTTAAAGTTACCCGTTCTGCGCTGCAGAACGCAGCATCTGCGTCCGCAATGCTTTTGACTACAGAAGCAGGCATTGTAGATATCAAAGAAGATGTACCGCCTATGCCAGCAGGCATGCCAGGCGGCGGCATGGGCGGCATGATGTAATCCGTGCCATAGGTCGTATTGAAAGCATAAAAAATACAGGACAGCACCGCAAGGGTATCATGCGGTGCTGTCTTTTGTGTTCCTACGAGATAGGATCAGGTGTCAAGCGAACTTCGTGTACTGCTGTCATTGTTTTTTGTGTGTTCGTGGTGACCAAGCAGCAGATAATCTGCAGAGACTTCAAGTGCTTGCACTAGCAGTACGAAGTTTTTCAGAGCAATACCTTTGCTGCCGCGTTCGATTTCACAAATGAATTTGGGCGAAATATTCAGCATTTCTGCAAGCTGTGCCTGCGTCAGATGCTTGCGCTTTCTGCATTCGCGAATGCGTTTGCCCAGTAGAGCCTGATCCAGTTTCTTGTAGTGCATAGTATCCCTCCTTTCAATTATTTGAGTATTCTGCTAGACCAATATGACACAATATGGAGAAGAAAAATGGTAATAGGTCAATTTAACCTATTTATAACGTGGAGGAATCATTAGCAGCAATGATGGTAGAGACAGCCGCAGGAAAGGGTATAGGACAGAACACGAAATAGCAAAAGAAAAATGCAGTCAAGCCGCCTGAAAAACATTGGAAAATCAAGCGAAAAGCAGGATTTTTTAGCGTTAGTACCAGGAAAAATAGAGAAATTTATTTCCAATTTGCAGGGAAATTATAGAACAAATAACCTTGATAAACGGCTAAAAACAGGGATTTTTGTCGTTTTTTAGGGATGATGGACGTACATAATGTAGTAGAAAAAATGTAAGCGTTCCACAATTTACTATTGGAAATCGAAACGAGATGTGTTATAATGTGGACAAATGAAATAATCGTGAACAGTGCCGTGTAAAACGAGCATATACAGTCGCAGGTTTGCATTGATTCAACAGGCTTTCTACATTAACCCAAAAGCCATTTTTGGAATATTTTTTCCAAAAAGTAGAAAAAATGCTTGCCAAGATTGGGGTGTTTGAGTTATACTCATTGTGAACTATCATTTCATTTATGAGTTTTGCGCACAAAGGCGTATAACTATAATCTTAAACAAAGAACAAAAA
>CANBFZ010000199.1 GCA_947367725.1 uncultured Eubacterium sp. | reverse complement strand
TGTAGTGATTCCTCGTGCCAATGAAAAAGAAGCGATGCTGGTACAGGGCATTCAAATCTACGCGGCGGATCATCTAGAAGCAGTCGTGGACTTTTTTAATTTGAAGCGGGAATTGCCATATCGTTTAGGCAGGCTGCCTGATACGACGATGGAAGATGTATATGATATCGATTATTCCGATGTAAAAGGACAGGAGCAGGCGAAACGGGCGCTGATTGTGGCGGTTTCGGGCGGGCATGGAATTCTGCTCATGGGCAGTCCTTCCACCGGAAAAACCATGCTGGCAGAAAGAATTCCGACCATTATGCCCGGCATGACGCCTGATGAAATCTTGGAAACTACAGTGATTTACTCTATTGCCGGGCTGCTTCATACGGGAATGCCCTGTATCAGTAGAAGACCGTTTCGCAGACCGTCTTCTAGCATCACCATGGCTGGAATGCTGGGCGGTGGACATGATGCGCCTAGGCCGGGAGAGATTACACTGGCAAATAACGGGGTTTTATTTTTAGATGAGGCAGGTGAGTTTCAAAAATCTCTCATTGACGGACTGCGTACACCGCTGGAAAAGAAGTCCATTTCTCTGACAAGAAAAGGCGTCACTTATACGTATCCGGCAGAGTTTATGCTGGTTGCTGCTACAAATCCATGCAAATGCGGTTATGCTGGGGATCCGGCACATCCATGCAAATGTACGCCTGCGGAAGTGAAACAGTATCAGAGTAAATTGTCGGGACCGATTTTGGAGCGGATTGATATGCATCTGGCGCTGCAGCCGGTAGATTATCGTAACCTGGAGGATGAGACAGTTTTATCATCAAACGCGATGCGACAGCAGATTGAGAGCGCCAGAGCCATACAGAGGAGGCGTTATGACGGCACAGGTATTTTTCTCAATCAGCAGTTAAATGATCAAATGGCTGCCCATTTCTGTCATCTGGGCAAAGCAGAGCGAACCCTGGTGGCAGAAGCTTACGGACGGCTAAAATTAAATCCGCGGACTTTGATGCGGATCAAGCGGGTTGCCAGAACCATCGCAGATTTAGACAACAGTGAAAGGATACAGACGCATCATCTGGCAGAGGCGATGCAGTACAGGGAGATTACATGGCAAGCGGCAAACTGACTAGACAGGACGATGTATTTCCGCAAAACTTGCGGGAACTGGAACCGGCAATGCAGGAACTCTATTATGAGGGGGATTTACAGCTGCTGGAGAGCAGAATGATAGCGGTAGTAGGAAGCAGGAATTGTACCCAGTACGGCAGGACTGTAGCAAAGTCTATCGGAACCAAATGCGCGGAGTACGGCGTGACTTTAATCAGTGGTTTAGCGAAAGGAATTGATACCGCCGGGCACAGAGGCGTTCTGGATGCAGGGGGAAAGACCATTGCTGTATTAGGCGGCGGTACACAGTACTATTATCCGGCAGAAAATCGAAAACTGCAGCAGCAAATTGCAGCGCAGGGATTGCTCCTTTCTTTGCATCCGCCGGCATATCAGCCGAAACCTTTTGACTTTCCAGTCAGAAATCGTATCATCAGTGCATTGTGCGAACAGGCAGTGGTAGTGGAAGCAGGAAAATCCAGCGGTGCACTGATTACTGCAGTAGATGCAGCGGAAAAAGGTCGTGGCGTATATGCTGTGCCGGGAAATATTACCAGTTACTTCAGCTTTGGAACCAATCAGTTGATTCGTGACGGGGCAACGCCGCTGTTTTTTATGGATGATCTTTTTGATGATATGGGTATAAAGCCAAAGCATACCGAAGATACTGAGGAACATCTGGGCGAAGATGAGAAGCGTATTTTTTCGATGATAAAAAATGCCGGCGAAGTAACAATTGATGAAATTTATCACAAAACCAACATGAAACTTTCTGAAATTAGTGGTATAATCACAATCCTAGAGGTCAAAGGGTTAATTTTTTCCTCTCTTGGAAAAATTTTTGTTGCAAATTTCTGACAGCCCTACTATAATGCTTGATTGTAGTGTTTAATTTCAATACACCGGGAGGAAAAATGGCAACTGCAAAGAAAACGACAACTCGTAAAACCACGGCCAAAAGCGCGCCAAAGAAAACGCTGGTCATAGTGGAGTCGCCTTCCAAGGCAAAAACCATTGGAAAGTATCTGGGATCCAGTTATAAGGTGATTGCCTCCGTGGGACATGTACGAGATTTACCAAAGAGCAAACTGGGCATCGATATCGAAGATGATTTTGAACCGCAGTATATTCCCATCAGGGGAAAAGGGGACATTATCAAAGAGATGAGAAAAGAAGCCAAAAAAGCTTCCAAAGTCTATCTGGCAACTGACCCGGACCGCGAGGGAGAAGCCATATCGTGGCATCTTGCCAATCTGCTCGGCATGGATCCCGAAGCGGTTTGCAGAGTAGAATTTCATGAGATTACCAAAACAACGGTGAAAGAGGCGATGAAACACCCTAGAAAGATCGACCTGCGTCTTGTAGATGCACAGCAGGCGAGACGGGTTCTTGATCGTCTGGTGGGTTATCAGATTAGCCCGCTTTTGTGGAGAAAAATTAGAAAAGGCTTGTCCGCTGGTCGTGTACAGTCTGCGGCGCTGAAAATTCTCTGCGACAGAGAAAAAGAAATTCAAAAATTTGAGCCAAAAGAATACTGGACGATTACAGCCGAGTTTAAAAAGGGGAAGACGTTTACTGCAAAACTTGCGGAATATCAGAAGAAAAAGCTTACTGTGCCGAACCAAGCAGAAAATGACCGTATCCTAGCAGAACTGAAGCAGGGAGACTATTCGGTGGCTTCCCTGACACAGAAAGAGCGAATGAAGAGGCCGTATGCGCCGTTTACCACAAGCAGTATGCAGCAGGAGGCGTCTACTAAGCTGAATTTTAATACAAGAAAAACGATGATGGTGGCGCAGCAGCTTTACGAAGGTGTTGATGTAAAGGGTGTAGGCAGTATCGGTCTGATCACTTATCTGCGAACAGACTCTGTACGAATTTCCGAAGAAGCCAAGCAGGCGGCCGCTGCGTTTATTACAGAACGGTACGGGCGTGAATACCTGGGTCGAAATGTTTATACCAACAAGAAGAAAGACATTCAGGATGCCCACGAGGCGATTCGTCCCAGCAACATCAATCTGGTGCCGGAGGATATCAAAGACTCTTTGACCAACGAGCAGTTTAAGTTATATCGGTTGATTTGGTGCCGTTTTATGGCCAGTCAGATGACGCCGGCTAGATTTGATAATCTGCAGGTAGAAATTGTAAATGGAGATTATACGTTTAAGACGACAGGTTCTAAGCTTTTGTTCGATGGATATCAGCGGGTGTACAAAAATAGTTTAGACGACGAAAAAGACCGCATTCTGCCTGATTTGGAGCAGGGTGAAAAGCTGCATAACACGGGCTTGACGGGAGAACAGAACTTCACGCAGCCGCCGTCAAGATATACGGAAGCCAGCCTTGTGAAAGAACTAGAAGAAAAGAATATTGGTCGTCCGAGTACCTATGCGCCGATTGTGGCGACATTGTCCGAACGAAAATATGTATCCAGAGAAAAGAAAACGTTGATTCCGACAGAACTGGGGTTCTTAGTAACTGGTCTGATGGAAGAGTATTTCCGGGAGATTGTCGACGTTAACTTTACAGCAGGGATGGAAGACCGGTTGGATGATGTGGAAATGCAACAAGTGGAATGGAAAACTGTCATCAGGGATTTTTATGGACCTTTTGAAAAAGAACTGAAACTTGCTGATGAAGCCATCGAAAAGGTGACCTTGGAGGAACAGCCGACAGGCGAACTTTGTGAACTTTGTGGAAAACCAATGGTGCTGAAGATGGGAAGGTTCGGAGAGTTTGCTGCTTGCAGCGGTTATCCAGCGTGTAAAAACACCAAGCCAATTGTAAAATCTACCGGCGTGAAGTGCCCAAGCTGCGGCAAGGACATTGTTGCCCGAAAGAGTAAACGAGGGAAGCTGTTTTACGGATGCAGCGGTTATCCAGACTGCAGTCAGTCTTACTGGTACAGACCTGTAAATAAGGCTTGTCCTAAGTGTGGGGCGCTCTTGGTAGAGAAAAAATCCAAAACCGGAAATTTAGCATGTTCTAACAGTGAATGTGACTATAAAGAATAAAAAGGAATATGGAGGGAGAGAATATGGTACAATTTCATGCAACGACCATTTGTGCAGTCAGAAGAGGACCTGACGATATTGCCATCGGCGGCGACGGACAGGTGACGATGGGTGAAACCGCCATCATGAAAAACGGCGCGAAAAAAGTAAAGAAAATCTTTAAAAATACAGTATTGACAGGATTCGCAGGCTCTGTCTCCGACGCGTTTGCATTGACAGAGAAGTTTGAAAAGAAACTGGAAGAACACGGCGGCAATCTGAAACGGGCGGCTGTGGATTTGGCGCAGATGTGGCGCAGCGATCAAGGCATGCGCAATTTGGAAGCGCTGATGATTGTTGCAGATAAAAATGACCTTTTAGTAGTATCAGGAAATGGTGAAGTCATTGTGCCGGATCAGGATTTTATTGCAATTGGTTCCGGCGGCAACTATGCATACTCCGCCGCTAATGCACTGTTTAATCATACAGAAATGTGCGCAGAGGAAATCGTAAGAGAGTCGCTGAAAATCGCATCTTCGATTTGTGTATATACCAATGACAATATTTCTGTGGAGAAACTGTAAGGGGGAATTTTAAAATGGCAGGGAAA
>CANBFZ010000198.1 GCA_947367725.1 uncultured Eubacterium sp. | reverse complement strand
GGCGCGGCAACGGCAACACTGATTGCTAGAATTTTTGAGATGACGGCGCTGATTGTATACTTGTGTGTAGATAAAAACCATCCGTTTCATGGTAAATTGAAAGACTTCACCAGCTTTACCTGGGCGTTTATGAAGTCGGTGATGCATACAGCGCTTCCTGTTGTCATCAGTGAAGGCGGCTGGTCCCTAGGTGTAACCCTGACCTTTGCCGCTTATGGAAAAATCAGCGCACAGGCGCTGGCGGTGATTCAGGTAAGTCAGGTGCTTTGCAGTCTTTGCCAGTGTACTGCTTTTGGCGTGGGAAATGCCAATGCGGCTTTGACAGGGGAAACCCTGGGGCAGGGCAAAGGGGAAGAAGCCTATGAAAATTCCAAGAAATACATGAATGTGCAATGGGCGCTCAATGCCATCATGTGTGTGATGATATTGCTGCTGCGGAAACCCGTTGCAGTGATCTATGATTTTGATGCAGAAACGACAGAAATGCTGATGCTGTCTCTCGGCGTGTTTGCCTTTACGCTGATTCCGAGAATGGCGTCCTATGCAGTCCAGTGCGGTATACTGCGGGCAGGCGGAGATACGTTCTTCTGTATGGTGGTAGAACTTGTCTGCAATTTGGGCATTGAGGTTGTGCTGGCATATTTGAGTGTGCTGGTGTTCCATTTGCCGCTGCACCTTTGTATTCTGGTGGCTTCTGGAGGAAATATAATTAAGACAATTGTAGAATACAAGAGATACCTTGGGAAAAAATGGATCAATACTATTATTTAGTGATGGGAGAATTAGATGTTTGTTTATTTAGATAACAGCGCTACGACCAGGCAGTATGACGAAGTGACAGAAGTGATGAAAACTTCCATGGAAGATGGTTATGGAAATCCTTCCTCCCTGCATGCACTGGGACTGGCTTCTGAAAAACAGATGCGGGCAAGTCGCAGAATCGTGGCAAGGACACTGGGCGCAGCAGAAGAAGAAGTTTTTTTTACATCAGGCGGTACAGAAAGCGATAACACAGCCCTCTTTGGTATTGCGCATGCCAGACGGCGTGCAGGCAAAAAGATTATTACGACAAAGGTAGAACATCCGGCTGTGCTGGAAAGCTGCAAAGTTTTAGAAGCAGAGGGATTTCAGGTGGAGTATATCGGTGTAGACGACAAATGTTGTCTCGATATGGAGGCTCTTCGCGCAGCGATAGATGACGAAACGATTTTGATTTCTGTGATGGGTGTCAATAATGAAACAGGTACGATCATGCCGGTTTCTGAAATTGCAAAACTAAAAGGAAATGCCCTGCTGCACACTGACGCGGTACAGGCGTATGGAAAAATTAATCTGAAACGTACCGGCGCTGATTTGATTTCTATCAGCGGTCATAAAATTCACGGACCAAAGGGCATCGGCGCGCTTTATGTGAAAAAAGGGGTACGTTTGCCTGCATATCTTGTAGGTGGTGGACAGGAACGGCACATGCGCTCAGGGACTGAAAATGTACCGGCGATATTAGGCTTTGGTATGGCAGCAGATCTAGCGGAAAAGAACTTTGAGAAGCGATGCGCCGCTATGGGCACAGCACGGGCACATTTGCTTGCGGGACTTCGCGACCAAATTTCGGATATCCGGGTGAACAGTCCGGCGGATGGCGCGGCGAGCGTTTTGAACGTATCGTTTCTTGGAACTCGCGGTGAAGTGCTGCTGCACACCTTGGAACAGGAGCAGATTTATGTTTCGACCGGTTCTGCCTGCGCTTCCAATAAAAAAGGGCGCAGTCATGTACTTTCTGCGATGGGGCTTTCCGACCAGGAAATCGAAGGCGCCATTCGGTTCAGTTTCAGTGAGTTTAATACCATTGAAGAAATGGACTATGTGATAGATAAAGTGAAAAATGCTGTGACCCGTTTTAGACGGCTGGGCAGTTTTAGATGAAAGGAAATAGCATGAACGAACAGAATATTTTTATCGTCCGCTGCGGCGAAGTCGCGTTGAAAGGTATGAATAAACCGTATTTTGAACGGATGCTGGTAGATCGAATCCGCAAAAATCTAAAAGCATTTGATGAAGTGGATGTCAGACGTCAGGAAGGACTGATCTTTGTGAGAGCAGACAAGAAGCACGATAAGGAAACGCTGATTCGTCAGATCTCTAAGGTTTTCGGTGTGGCGTCTATCAGTCCGGCAGTGGAAGCGCCAAGCAATCTGGACGCCATCGGGGAAGAAGCAGTTCAATATATGCTGGAGCTGATTGAAACCAAGGGAATCAAGACCTTTAAGGTAGAGGCAAAGCGGGCGGACAAGAATTTTCCCGTCAAATCCCCTGACATTGGCAGAATCATCGGTGCAAAAGTCCTGATTGGATGTAAGGTACTGAAAGTGGATGTACACAACCCGGACGTCCATCTGTTTGTCGATGTGCGTCATGATAAATCCTATATCTACCAGCAGAAAATTGCAGGATTTGGTGGTTTGCCGCTTGGAACCAATGGCAAAGGTATGGTGTTGCTTTCCGGCGGCATTGACAGCCCTGTTGCAGCGTGGATGATGGCAAAGCGAGGCATGGTCATCGAAGCGGTACATTTTCATTCCTACCCGTATACCAGTCAGCGTGCCCAGGAGAAAGTAGAGGATTTGGCACGGATTGTCGCCTCTTACTGCGGTAATTTTAAGATGCATGTCATCAATTTGCTGCCGATTCAGGAGCAGATTGTGCAGAACTGTCCGGAAGAAGAAACGACCATATTGGTGCGCCGCTTTATGATGCGTATCGCGGAAAAAATTGCGGAGCGAAATAAAGCGATGATGCTGATTACCGGTGAAAATCTGGGACAGGTAGCAAGCCAAACGGCAGAAGCTTTGGTCGTGACAGATGCCTGTGTAAAAATGCCGGTAATGCGACCACTGATTGCTATGGACAAAGTGGACATCATGGATAAAGCCGAGGAAATCGGCACCTTTGAAACATCCATTCAGCCATATGAGGACTGCTGCACAGTGTTCCTTCCAAAGCATCCGACCACAACGCCTAAACTGGAACGGATTTTAGAGTCTGAAAGCCATTTGGATGTAGAAGAACTGGTTGCTGCTGCGGTAGCGTCTGCTGCGGTTGTGCAGATTCGACAAAACTAGTAATATTCCCCCTTTTTCTCTTAAAGACAAGATTGCCCCCGGCAATTATAATAGAGGAAAGGGGGTTTTTCTATGGATACAATATTTCATTTAAAAGACAGTACACTGGTGGCGGAGCTTTTCGGAGAAATCGATCATCATGTTTGTGATAAAATCAGAGATGATATAGATAAGGAGCTGGAACTATACCGGGTAGATCATTTAATTTTCGACTTTTCAAAGGTAACATTTATGGACAGTTCCGGTATCGGCGTCGTGCTGGGAAGATATAAAAAATTAAAAAAAAGCGGCGGCGTTGTCACGATTCGCGGTGCAAGCCGTCTGGTCAGGCAAATTCTCGACATGTCGGGAATTTTTACACTGATGGAATACGAGGAAGAGGAGGAGCATGATGGAGAGTAATTTTGTAACAATAGAATTCGAAGCATTGCCGCAGAATCAGGGATTTGCCAGAGCCATTGCCGCATCTTACGCAGCATCCCTTGATCCGACGATGGAAGAACTGACAGAGATCAAAACTGCAGTTTCGGAGGCAGTCAGCAATGCTGTGATTCATGGTTATGGCAGAAAGGGAACTGGAACCATTACCATGGAGTTAAAAACCATAGACGGCGATAAAATTTATATGAAAATCACAGACCATGGCAAAGGGATCGAGGATATCAAGCGCGCAATGGAGCCGATGTTCTCTACGGAGGAAGATCGTGAAATGAGCGGTATGGGCTTTACCGTGATGGAGAGTTTTGTTGATAAAGTATTCGTAGAATCTGCGCCAGGCGAGGGAACAGCAGTGACCTTAATTAAATATCTGGACGTTTATCATGGCGTATAAATATGTACAGGTCCCGAAAGCAGATACATATGAATTGATTCGGCATGCACAGGCAGGTGATTCGGCAGCCATGAGCCAGCTTTGTGAGCAAAATACAGGGCTTGTTAAAAAACTGGCGCTCAAATTCACTTCGCCTGAATATGAAGCCGAAGATCTGATCCAAATCGGTTACATGGGACTTTTGAAAGCGGTGTATAAATTTCAACCGGAATTTGACGTGATGTTTTCCACCTACGCTGTTCCAATGATTATGGGGGAATTGAAGCGTTTTTTTCGAGACAATGGGAAAATCAAGGCAAGCAGAAGCCTGAAGTCTGAAATTTACGCACTGAAAAAAGCGCAGGAAGCGCTTTGTAGTGAAAGCGGCGGACAGCCAAAATTAAGCCAAATTGCGGAATATATGGGCATTTCCACTGAACGGGTTTTAGAAATTATGGAGGCAGCTTCAGCGCTGACCAATGTAGCGAGTCTTGACAACCAGCTGGTGGAAGAAGAATACGATGCATACTACAGGCAAGGGTCACCGGAAAACAATCTAGATGGCATCATGATTAAGAAGGAAATCGGACATCTGCCGAAAAAAGAGCGGCAGGTGGTTGTGCTGCGATATTATAAAGATTTGACACAGCAGGAAATCGCAAAAATCATGGGAATTTCGCAGGTACAGGTCTCCAGAATTGAAAAAAAAGCCCTATCGCAGATACGGCAGAAAATGGCAGAATAAGCCATGCGGGCACGCTATAGGTGAGTTGTTTTCGACTCACTTTATTCTTTCGACAATTTG
>CANBFZ010000197.1 GCA_947367725.1 uncultured Eubacterium sp. | reverse complement strand
AGACAGCGCCGCCTGCTGCGGAAGCGGCATTGCGGATTAGAGAGGATGCGGTGCTGACAGAGCCGCGGACAGAAAGTTCTACATATGCGCCTGCTGTATCATCATCGCCTTTGCGGCCGCCGACCCCCACTTGCAGAACAGAAATGCCTTTCTGTTCCAAGGCAAGGGCACCCATCAGACCAAGGGGATGGGCTCTGCCGTCACACGGCGCGTCGATGATAGGTACACCCAGCATGGCAGCAGGAAGGAACGGCTCAAAGCTGGAGGAAGCACCAATTTCACAGGAGATAAAGCCGATGATTTCGGTACAGCCTTCTTTTTCCAGTAGTTCCATCAGTCTGGGATAGTATTCCGGCGGTGTGAAAGCAGTTTCTGAAGCAGGAGAGCCGACGCCGGAGATGGTGACGACTGTGCCGCCCTCTGGATGGCGTAAAGCGAGTTCCTCTACGGTGAGCAGTTCTATGGCATGTCCTTTTTCTTCTGCCAATGTAAAAGCGGCGTCTGCCATGGCAAGCCCTTCTTGTGCATTTCCACCGCCGCCAAATCCTAAAATTTCACTGCCGCAGGATAAATATGCGGCATAATCTCTGTCGATGAACATGGTATTTCCTCCGATTTATGAATTGTTGTTACTATCTTACAGAAAAGTACTAGGAAATTTTATTGTAGCATACTACAAAGAAATGGGACATTTTGCTGTCTATGCCTATGAAGCTGCAGGTCAATAGGGGACTTTAGTGAACTGGAAAAAACTGAAAAGTTAAAAAACAGTATTGACAAGCGATGTCAAGTTATATTAAAATCAAGTCAGTTAAAAAATCAATCATTCATGGTATTTCTTTTGAAGTTTATGGCGCTGCTGCAGAATTTTCAAAGGAGATAGTTATGAATACAGAAAATAAGCAAAATCTTCTTCTTGAAGAAGAGCAAAAAGAATTTGACAGACATAAGATTACTGCAGACCAGATGCCGAAGATGCGGGAGCCTGCAGTGCTGATTGCGGCTGTCATTGTTTCTATTCTGGGCTGTATCGTTGGTCTGCAGGTGCAGATTCATACTGGTACAACGCCAGACACTTCTATAGTAGGCGCAATTTTTGCAATTCTCATTGCGCAGATTCCATTACGCTGGCTGAAAGGCTTCAAAAACATTCACAAACAGAACTTGGTGCAGACTTCTATTTCCGGGGCGACTTTTGCGTCGGCAAACTGCATGTTTTTAACCATGGGGATTCCTGTTGTGATGGGATGGCCTGAATTGATGGTGCCGATGCTGATTGGTGCAACCCTTGCAACCATTGTGGACGCCACCATTTTGTACAAATCTTTTGGCTCGCCGATGTTTCCTGCTGAAGGCGCATGGCCGCCGGGTATCGCTGTAGCAGAGTCCATTTATGCCATGGCAGACAAAGGCAAACGTGCGATGCTGCTTTTAGTTGGTGCTGTGGCCGGTTGGGGCGGCGCAATGATTGGCATTCCGATGGATTTGGTCGGCGTTGTATGGGTCGGTAGTTTGGTTGCCATGGGTGCTTTTGGTGTAGGGGCGCTGGTAAAAGGCATTTTGTCCACCAATGCATTTTCTCTGACTTTTGCAGGCCATACCGGCACTTTCGCTACAGACATTTTTGGCGCAGATTTTTCCTTTGCAGACAGTGTTTCTCTTTCCTATTTAGGCCATGGTGCGATGATTGGCGCAGGTATTATTTCTCTTCTGCAGTGTGCGAGAATTCTGTTTAAAAAGGACAACGGCGGAACCTCTGCAGCTGCCCAGTTCGGCACCAGCTTAAGCGATATGAAAGGCGCGCTTGGCAAAGGGTTTATCGCCTATATCGTCATTGCGCTGGGGCTTGCTGTGGCAACAGGTTTGTATTATGAAATGAGCGTTGGCAAGTTTATCGCATGGGTCATTTTCGCTGCAGTGGCTGCGTTAGTATCCGAAATGATCGTAGGTGTATCAGCCATGCATTCCGGCTGGTTCCCAGGCTTTGCAACAGCGCTGTTATTCTTGATTATCGGTATGATGCTGGGTTTCCCAACCTTGCCGCTTGCTATTTTGGCAGGCTTTACTGCAGCGACGGGTCCTGCGTTTTCTGACATGGGGAACGACCTGAAAGCGGGATGGATTCTACGCGGCAAAGGTGCAGATCCGGAACTGGAAAAGGAAGGCAGAAAGCAGCAGTACTATGCGGAACTGGTTGGTTTTGCTGTGGCTTTTGTCATGGTTGCCATCTTTGCGAAGAGTTACTTCAACCAAGGCATGTTCGCGCCGATCAACCTGGTATACCAGTCTACAATTGAAGCTGGTTCCACGATGGAAGTTATGAAATGGCTGGCCATCTGGGCGATTCCGGGTGCGCTGATTCAGCTGATCGGTGGAAATCATCAGGCAGGCATTCTGTTTGCAACGGGATTTCTGGTCGGCTGGACAGAAGCTGGTGTTGTGATTCTCATCGCGATTTTGATTCGTGCTATCGTCATTCACAAGCATCCTGAAAGAGACAGCATTTTCGCGATTCTGGGTGCAGGTGCACTGGTTGGAAGCGCGCTGCGCGACTTCTCAACTTCTATGCTGGGACTGTTTAATCGTTAAGTATATTACAGAAGTTTCTTTATTTTCCATACTTTGTAGAGAAAATAAATAGACTGCTGAAAATCTAAAGAGCTTTTTCCATAAGGAATGAGCTCTTTTATTTTATTCAATCGATAGCGAACGGTGTTTTCGTGGATATGCAGTGCCTTTCCCGTTTTGATATGATCAAAGTTATTTTCTACAAAGACGATGATGGTTTCAAAGAGGTTGGATTGGTGTGTCCGGTCATAGGCCTCTACTGGCTCTGTCAGCATCTGGTAATGTTCTGCAAAGGCGGGGTGAGTCAGCAGCTTGGAGAACAACCGGGACATGCCGATATCACGATAATATACGACGCCTTCACTGTTTTGGGCGCCAGAAGAGGCTGCAGTGCAGCTTTGTGAAATGGCTTCGCAGAGTTGTTCTAAAGGAAGGGCGCTGCTGATGCCGATGATGGAGAATGGAAGAAGATCATGAATCATAGACAGGGTCGCTTCTTCATCTTCGATGCGGTCTGCAGCATGATGAGAGCGTACGATAATGGTGCCATTTTTGTAATGACAGGCAAAATAGGTTTTATAGGAGCGGAGATTGTTTAAAAGATGCAGTTCGCCTGATATCGTGGGCAGGCTGGCAGATGTGCTGGTGGTGTTGACGCAGAAATAGGCCGTCACATGGCTGAGAAAATTTGCTGAAAGATTGGCGGTAATTTCTGCTTTTCGACGATCGCTGCACTGCGGCTGCAGCAATTCATGGATGAGATTTTCGTGCAGTTCCGACTCCTGATAAGACATTTTTAGTTCCATGATGCTGGAAATAATCAAGGCGTAAGACGTACTGCTGTCGATGAAAATGACGGGAATCTGATGGCGGTCTGCAATGGCATAGGCGGAACCTGGCAGTTCGTGCAGATATTCATCGATGATGCAGACAGCGGAAACTTTTAAATCTGCAAAATGCTGCATCAGGGTATCGATGTAAGCTGGATTGCCGCAGCCATGGGACATAGAGGTCAGATAGAAATTTTGACCGTAATTGACCGGCGTGTCTTCCGGCCGGTCGGCATCATAATAGTTGTCCAGCACGTTGACGTAGGAAACAATATTGGAAAGTCCACTTTGTCCTGCTTTCAACTGTGCGTTGGCCATGATGGGCAGCTGCAGAATGTCAAGTACCGTAATATCTTTCATAAAGGACCTCCTGATTGATAATGTATCTATAGTATACCTGATTTTTTTGTATTTGGGAACCTTTTGTAGGGACATATAGTTTTTTTGCAGTTTCTCTATGGTATGCTACAATGGTTCGCCTGCGCAGTGTCTGTTACAATGAACCAAACATCAGGCGTGGAATAGTCTGACGGTCTGGTGGCAGCAAGCACAAAGATTGGAAGAAATGCTGTGTAAATGATTGATTTTTAACAGAACATTTTACAAGACGAGGAGGATAGAAATGGTATTGAAACAAATGCTGGAGGTATATGATCTTCTTGATGATATCAATGCCAGCGGCGAAAGAATGGCAGCGTATCTGCGGAGTATTGCGCCGGAAGCAGAGATTGAAGTGCGCCCACTTTATGGGGATAAAGGAAAAACAGACTTGATTAAAGTGGTGATTCCGGGAAGCTGTGGCAGACGCAGTGGCGGAGATGCGCCGACATTAGGTCTGATTGGAAGACTTGGCGGTTTGGGTGCGCGACCTGAACGAATTGGCTTTGTATCTGACGGCGATGGCGCATTGACTGTGCTGACCGCAGCAGCCAAGCTTTTAGACATGCAGAAAAAAGGCGATCAGCTTGCGGGTGATGTGATCGTGGTAACCCATATCTGTGCTGATGCGCCGACGGAACCGCATGAGCCGGTGGATTTTATGGATTCACCAATCAGCATGCAGCAGTGCAACGACGCCGAAGTTTCTGCGGAAATGGAAGCAATTTTGACAGTGGATACGACAAAGGGAAACCGGGTGATCAACACCATGGGATTTGCGATTTCTCCAACAGTCAAGGAAGGATACATACTGCGTGTTAGTGACGACCTTTTGGATCTGATGCAGATGACCACAGGAAGACTGCCGCAGGTATTCCCGATTACAACCCAGGATATCACGCCATATGGAAACGATTTATACCATCTGAACAGTGTGCTGCAGCCAGCTTTTGGTCCCTGCTG
>CANBFZ010000196.1 GCA_947367725.1 uncultured Eubacterium sp. | reverse complement strand
TGAAAAGGAGGCAGACTTGGAAGACAAAGTATTATATCGGACGGCGTGTTCTGTGCTGCAGCATGCTTATGTACCGTTTTCCGGATTTCGGGTTGGAGCAGCACTTTTAACAGAAGATGGAACCGTTTTTACCGGCGTCAATGTAGAAAACTCTTCTTATGGAGGAACCATTTGCGCAGAACGGACGGCCTGCGTCAAAGCAATCTCTGAAGGCGTTACTGATTTTACAGCCATCGCCATTGCTGCAGAGCGCGGTACAGCTTTCCCCTGTGGGATCTGCAGACAGTTTCTCTTTGAGTTCGCGCCGACGCTTCGAGTCATTGTAGGAGAAGATGAAGCACATTTAAACGTATATACATTGCAAGAATTATTGCCGGAAGGATTTAAACTATGATGAAATCAGGATTTATTGGTATTATTGGCCGCCCTAATGTGGGAAAATCGACATTGCTCAACAGCATTTTAGGTGAAAAAGTTGCGATTACTACGGACAAGCCACAGACCACCAGAAATAGTATCAGAGGTATTTATACAAGATTTGACGATGAAACCGTAGCGGGAAGCGGCGGGGTACAGATGGTGTTTATTGATACGCCGGGGATTCACAAAGCGAGAAACAAGCTGGGTGAGGCAATGACAGAAATGGCGGTAAACACTTATAAAGAAGTAGATGTTGTGCTTTTTTTAGTAGATGGCAGCATGAAGAAAGGACCGGGAGACAAATATATTTTGGAGATGATTCGAGATTTAGACACACCGAAAATTTTGGTCATCAATAAGATTGACACAATGGAACCGGAGGACTATAAAGAAATCTTTGAAGAATATGAAGACACCGGTGTTTTTGATGCGATCTTCGGCACGTCGGCACTTTCTGGAAAAAATGTGCCGCAGCTCCTTGCAAAAATTGAAACATATTTGCAGGAGGGGCCAATGTTTTTCCCTGAGGATATGGTAACAGATCATCCGGAACGGTTTATTGTCAGCGAAATCATCCGGGAAAAAGTACTCAACTATCTGGAAGAAGAAGTGCCGCACGGCGTCGCCATTGAAATTGAGTCCTACAAAGAGGAACCGAATATCACTCGAATTGGAGCAGTGATTTACTGTGAGAGAAAATCTCATAAGGGGATTATCATTGGAAAACAGGGAAAGAAATTAAAAGGCATTGGAAAAAGCGCACGGCTGGAGATGGAAGCACTTTTGGGTACAAAAGTATTTCTGCAGCTTTGGGTGAAGGTAAAAGAAAACTGGCGGGACAGCGATTTTGCATTGTCTAATTTTGGCTATAAGGAATAGGATATGTACACGAGTACGGAGGGAATCGTTTTTCGCCAGGTAAAGGCTGCAGGCGGCAGACGCATGCTTCTACTGTTTACAAAAAAATATGGTAAAATTAGTGTAGGCAGCAGTCTCAGCGAAAAAGGTCGAGGAAAAGCGGCGCTGGCACTGCGTCCGTTTACGTATGGGAATTATGAGCTCTACAAAGGGAGAGAATATTATAATCTCAACAGCGGAGAAGTGGTACGCAGCTTTTTCAAAATTGGAGAGGATCTAGATAAATATATGGAGGCGTCCTTTGTCCTGGAGCTGACGGAGAAGATGGTGCCAGAAGATTTGCCGCAGCCGAAACTATTTCAGCTTTTGATAGAATTTTTGGCGGCAATGGAAAAGCGAGAGAAGAAACACCGGACTTTGGTTCTGGCCTTTGAAGTAAAGGCGATGGCAGTTTTAGGCAGCTTTCCGATGCTGGAGCAGTGTGCTTGCTGTGGAGAAACAGAGGATCTGCAGTATTTCAGTATCAAAGACGGCGGAATGGTTTGCGGAAAATGCAGAAATATCGGTAATGATACATTGATTTATGCGCCAAAATTTGATATAGTAAATATATTAAAGTTTTTTTCAAAAACGCCGCTGCGCGGCTTTGAAAAAATTGCGCTGGCAGAGGATGTAAGTGAGGAACTGCAGTGCATTTTAAGGAGATATATGTCGTACTATTTGGATATTGGCACGCTGAATAGTGAGAATATGTTTTATGGAGAATTTTAGGAGGTATCAGTATGGAAATCACATTAGAAAAGATTGAACTTGTTAAAGACAGAACCGGCGTTACCTATAAGGAAGCGAAAGAAGCGCTGGAAGCGGCAGAAGGGAATGTGGTTGATGCGATTATTGCAATTGAGGAAACGATCGACCAGAAACCGTCTAAAAAATTAGGGGAACAGAAAGAAGCACTGATCGCAAAGATGAAAGAAGCGGTCAAAAAAGGGAACATTTCCAAAATCCTTGTAACCCGTGATGGAGATACGCTGGTAAATATTCCGTTGACTGTGGGGGTTTTGGGTACTGTTGTTGCACCGTGGGGGATGATTGCAGGCATTGTAGCCGCTTTTGGCTTTAAATGCAAAATTGAATTCGTAAAGGATGATGGTTCTATCATCGATATTACAGAAAAAGCCGAAGACTTTTATGAAGACGCCAAAGAGAAAGGCAGCGATTTCTATGAAGATATCAAAGAAAAAGCGCCAGGTGTTTATGAAGATATCAAAGAAAAAGGCGGCATTGCTTTTGCCAGAGCAAAGGACGCTGCGATGGAAGCAAAAGATAAGCTGAAAAAAGATAAATGCTTTGATGAAGACGATGCGTTCGATGTTGAAATTAATATCTGTGACAAAGACTGCGAGGTCTGTGAAGAACCTTGTGAAGAGGTGTGTGACGATTGTCAGTATGACGCACTGCACAGAGAAAACGAAATTGAATCAGACACTTGGAAAGGGCAGGAATAAAATAGCAATGAGCAAAGAAGTTACAATGGAAAAAATAGTTGCGCTGGCAAAGAATAGAGGATTTGTTTATCCGGGCTCAGAAATTTACGGAGGACTTGCGAATACTTGGGATTATGGTCCTTTGGGCGTAGAGTTTAAGAACAACGTAAAGAGAGCATGGTGGAAAAAGTTTGTACAGGAATCGAAATATAATGTAGGGCTTGACGCTGCGATCCTGATGAACCCGAGAACATGGGAGGCATCCGGGCATGTAGGCGGATTTGCAGATCCGCTCATTGACTGTAAAGAATGTAAATCCAGATTTAGAGCAGATAAACTGATTGAAGAATATATGCAGCAAAACGGCATGGAAGTAGTTCCTGTCGACGGATGGCCCAACGAGAAACTGGAAGCTTATATTGCAGAAAAGGGCATCCAGTGTCCAGACTGTGGGAAGAGTAATTTTACAGGAATCAGACAGTTTAATCTGATGTTCAAAACGTTTCAGGGCGTGACAGAAGATTCCAAAGCCGAAATCTATCTCAGACCAGAGACCGCGCAGGGGATCTTCGTTAACTTTAAGAATGTACAGAGAACGGCTAGAAAGAAAGTGCCGTTCGGCATTGCACAGATCGGAAAATCTTTCCGAAATGAAATTACTCCAGGCAATTTTACCTTTAGAACCAGAGAATTTGAGCAGATGGAGCTTGAGTTTTTCTGTAAGCCAGGTACTGATTTAGAATGGTTTGACTACTGGAAGCAGTATTGCATCCATTTCTTAGAATCGCTGCATATGAATATGGAGCATATTCGAACCAGAGATCACGAAAAAGAAGAATTGTCTCATTACAGTAATGCGACAACCGATCTGGAATATCTGTTCCCGTTTGGCTGGGGCGAACTGTGGGGTATCGCAGATAGAACTGATTTCGACCTGAAACAGCATAGTGAATTCTCCGGACAGGAAATGAACTATGTGGATCCAGAAACCGGTGAAAAATATATTCCATATTGTATTGAACCGTCATTGGGTGCCGACAGAGTCGCACTGGCGTTCCTGGTCGATGCATATCATGAAGAAACGCTGACCGATGGAAATGGAAAGGAAGACACCAGAGTTGTTATGAAATTCCATCCGGCACTGGCACCATTTAAAGCAGCCGTTCTGCCGCTTGCCAAAAAACTGGCGCCGGTTGCAGAACCTGTTTATGAAGAACTTGCAAAATATTTCAGTGTGGATTATGATACGGCTGGATCAATTGGTAAAAGATATAGAAGAGAAGATGAAATTGGTACGCCGTTCTGTATTTGTGTGGACTTTGATACAGAAACAGATGGTTGTGTCACAATTCGTGACAGAGACACCATGGAACAGGTTAGACTTCCAATTGCGGAAGTAAAAGGGTATATCGAGGAAAGATTGGTATTTTAACGAAATGTTCGACTGTCAGAAGACTTTGTGTCCCTGGCAGTCGAGGTCGTTATGAAGGAGATTTGAGGCATGAGCAAATTTATATATTCTTTTAATGAAGGCGCAGGAGATCTGGATGACCTCCTTGGAGAAAAAGGCGCTGCTTTAGCTGAAATGACTCGAATTGGTTTGCCTGTTCCCTTTGGATTTACCGTAACAACAGAGACATGTGCACGATATTTTGAGGACAAGGATGCACTTTTGGAAGACGTTTCGAGTGAATTCGCACAAAAAATAGAGGAACTGGAAACCGTCACGGATAAAAGATTTGGAGACAAAGAAAATCCGCTTCTGCTTTCAGTACGGTGTGGGTGTCTGCGTTCTATGTCCATGCGGATGGAAGCCGTTCTGAATTTGGGTCTCAATGATGAAACGGTAGAAGGGCTTGCAAAGAAGACTGGAAATCCTCGCTTTGCTTATGACTGCTATAGAAGGCTGATACAGCGGTATGCTGTTTCCGTTATGGGCATTGCAAATGCTGAATTTGATAGCATTTTAGAGCGGTACAAAG
>CANBFZ010000195.1 GCA_947367725.1 uncultured Eubacterium sp. | reverse complement strand
GTTTTAATTCTAACGGATCAATACAATCATATTCAATCGCATACGCAGGTCTTGTAATAACAATATTCTCTAATCCTGGTATAGTATGATAAAATTGTTCTTGTACATCTTCAGGTAAACTTGAAGACATACCTTGAATATACATTTCCTCTGTATCTAATCCTTCTGGTTCAATAAATGTCTGGTGACGTTCTTTGTCTGCAAAGCGATTGATTTTATCTTCAATGGATGGACAGTATCTCGGACCAATACCTTCAATCTGCCCGCCAAACAGTGCAGAGCGATGAAAATTATTTCGAATAACAGTATGTGTTTTTTCATTGGTATAAGTTAACCAACAGAAAACCTGCTCTCTGGAAATTTCATCATGCATGAAAGAAAATGGGACAATTTCTGTATCACCTTTCTGCTCTGTCATTTTAGAATAATCAAAAGTAGAAGCAAGCGCTCTTGCCGGTGTTCCAGTTTTAAATCTGCGCAGCCCTAATCCATGCTCTTTCAAATGTTCTGCTAATGCAACCGACGGCGCAAGCCCGTTGGGTCCGCTGGAATAAGCGCTATCTCCAATGAAAATTTTTCCTCGCAAGAAAGTGCCTGTCGCCAATATGACTGCTTTCGCGGTATAATAAGTATGGGTCATGGTAACAACACCACAAACCTTACCATCTTCGACCATCAAATCTACCACTTCCGCCTGTTTCACGTCCAGGTTTTCCTGCTGCTCAATGGTTTTTTTCATTTCTGTGTGATATCTATGCTTATCTGCTTGGGCACGCAAAGAATGTACTGCAGGACCTTTTGCGGTATTTAGCATTCTGCTTTGAATCAGGGTTTTATCAATATTCTTTCCCATTTCTCCGCCGAGGGCATCAATTTCCCTTACTAAATGTCCTTTACCTGTGCCGCCAATAGATGGATTACATGGCATCATAGCGATCGCTTCTAAATTCATCGTAAAAAGCATAGTGCGATTTCCCATACGAGCAGAAGCGAGTGCAGCCTCACAACCGGCATGACCGGCGCCAACTACAATGATATCGTATGCACCCATAAAAACGTGTTCCATAATTCTCCTAACTTACTTTCCCAAACAAAATCTTGCAAAGACTTCGTTCAATATATCATCTTGTACCGTTTCTCCAATAATTTCCCCTAACGAAGCATAAGCACTATTGATATCAATCTCTATCAGTTCCAACGCTTCACAAAGTCCCGTCATAGAAATTGCATCATCAAGGGATTTTTTTGCTTTGACTAGAATATCCTTATGTCTAACATTGGTAACGATGGTATGATCATTTTGCTGGACACTTCCGCCATAAACCATCGCTACAATCTGCTCTTCAATCTCTTCTACGCCCTGCATCGTTTCCATAGATGCCTTGATGATAACAGCGTTAGGTAAAAATTCTCTAACCGCTTCTTCACCAGTGACGGGCGTTAAATCCGTTTTATTTAAAATTACGATTGTCTTTTTCTCTTCAATCAAAGACATAATTTCTCTGTCCTCATCGGAAAGTGCTCTGCTGGCATCTACCATAAAGATGATCAAATCTGCCTGATAAAAAGCAACTTTAGATTTTTCAATTCCGATTTGCTCTATGAAATCATCTGTCTCTCGAATTCCTGCAGTATCAGTCAGCCGAACGGGAATCCCTCTGACGCTGAGCTGTTCTTCAATCATATCTCTGGTCGTGCCGGGAATTTCTGTCACAATGGCTCTGGATTCCCGCAGCAGGCAATTCATCAATGAAGATTTTCCAACATTGGGTTTCCCAATAATGGTGACAGCAAGTCCATTTTTTATTATCTTTCCTGTTTCCGCACTGGAAAGCATCGCATTTACATCTTTTTGGACTGCTTCCAAATCCTTTCGTAAATTCTCATACGTAATTTCTTCAATATCCTCATCGGGATAATCTATATTCACAGTAACATTGACTAAAATGTCTACCAGTTTTTTTCTAATCTCTTTAATTCTGTCAGAAAAAACACCAGAAAGCTGATCCAGCGCTACATCAAATGTTTTCTCTGTTTTTGCTTGAATCAGATCAATCACTGCTTCTGCCTGTGATAAATCAAGTCGACCATTTAAAAAGGCTCTCTTCGTAAATTCTCCTGGCTCTGCCATACGTGCTCCATGCTGCAAAACGAGTTCTAAAGTTTTACGGAGCGGCACCATACCGCCATGACAATGGATTTCTACCACATCTTCTGCCGTATAAGTCTTAGGTCCCTGCATATAAACACAAAGCACTTCATCAATCATTCTGTTTGCATCCGGCTCTACAATATGACCGTAACACATTTGTCTATGCTCCAGTACTATATTTCCTGCGGGCTGAAATACCTGAAGCAATATCTCTTTTGCTTGTTCTCCGCTAATTCTTATAATGCCGATTCCGCCTTCGCCGGGGGCAGTGGCAATTGCAGCAATTGTATCTTCCATATTTTTCTCCTGGAAAAAAGAAGCCCGCAATGATGCGGGCTACATTTTATTATTTAAGTTCAATGATAACCCTTCTGTACGGATCTTGTCCTTCACTTCTCGTTGTTACGCGAGCATTATGCTGAAGAGTTGCATGAATCACCTTACGTTCATAAGGATTCATTGGTTCAAGCCTTACGCTTCTTTTGGTTTTCACTACTTTATCTGCCAGTCTATTTGCCAGTTTTTCCAGAGTTTTTTCTCTTTTTGCTCTGTAATTTTCAGCGTCTACAATGACTCTGATATAATTTTCCTGCTCTTTGTTGACAACCAAACTTGTCAAATATTGAATGGCATCTAAAGTTTGTCCTCTTTTACCAATGATGGTTCCGGAATCTTTTCCCTGAATATTGATGAATACATTTTCATCATTGGATCTAGCAGAGATTTCGATTTCTAAACCCATCTGTTCTGCTACTTCATAAAGAAATTCTAAAGCAATATGCTTTTCTACAGGGAAAAGTTCTCCTGCTTCTCTTTCTACAGAAGATTTTCTTTCTGGTCTTACTTTTTTCTCAGTTTTCTCAGACTTTGGCGCTTTTTTTACCTCTGTCTTTGGCTTTCTGATTTCTTCTTCTACCGGTTTTTTTACTTCAGGCGCTGCCGCTTTTTTAACAGGCTCTTCTGTCTTTTTTTCTTCCGGCTTCTTTTTTTCGACTCTGACTAATGCCAATTTGGAACCAATTCCAAAAAAACCTCTAGAAGGCTCTTCTAAAACTGTTACATCCACTTCGTCTATGGTCAATTTGAGTTCTGCCAATGCTAAATTCACTGCGGTTTCAACATCAGTTCCCCATTTTTCCGAAAAATCCATATTAATTTTTTCCTCCAATAGCTCTTACTTCTTATGCTTCTTTTTATTTGAATTCTTTTTTTCTTTCAGAGCTTTTCTAAGCATATTAAAACGCAAATTAAAGAAAATCTGAATAAACTGACTCATAAACCAATAAATTGCAAGTCCAGACGGATAAGATCTTGCAAGCCATACAATCATAATTGGGAAGAAGTACTTCATCATATTCATCATGAAGTTTCCGCCGCCCATCTGATTCGGATTGGTCTGCTGATTCATCCAGAAAGAGAAGAATGTCGCAATACCGGCAGCAATCGGAAGAATCCATAAATCCGGCTGACTCAAATCTTTAATCCAGAGAAATGGCTCATGGATCGCAAAATACATACTCTCATCTGTGATGAAAATCATTGGATTTCTGAGCAATGCAAAGAGTCCCATAATGACGACCATCTGTACAATCATCGGCAGACAGCCGCTCATCGGATTAAAGTTCTCTTCTTTATAAAGCTCTGCCATCTTTTCATTCAGAAGTGCTTTATTATTTGCATATTTCCTTTGCAGTTCCTGCATTTTTGGCTGCATGTCAGCCATTCCCGCAGTTGACATAATCTGCTTTTTATATACAGGATAAAGGGCAAATTTCACAATTAACGTTACGATAATTAGACAGATACCATAATTACCGACTAAATTGTACAACTGTGTCAGCAGCCACCCCAAAGGACTAGCTAATATTCTAAACATTAAATTTCCTCCGTTATTTTAAAGGGTCATAGCCACCGGGATTGCCCGGGTGACACTTTAAAATTCGTTTTACTCCTAAGTAACTGCCTTTGATTACTCCGTATTTCTGCAGAGCCTGTATAAAATAAGTGGAGCAAGTAGGATAAAACCTACAGGCAGGCGGAAACAGGGGTGAAATACATCTCTGATAGATTCGAATCAGAAAAATCATCATTCCTTTGAAAAATCTGCTGATATACTTCATGATTTTCTCAGTACCCCGGTTCTTTTCAGTGCTGATTCTAAAGATTTCTTTACATCCTGACACTTGGCGCTGACAATGGTGTTTCTTGCAATAAAAATCAAATCATAGCCTTCCGGAATTTTCAAATCTGTCAGTCTAAAACTTTCTTTCATTAAACGTCTGGCTCTATTTCTTTTTACACTATTGCCAACTTTTTTGCTCGCTAAAAATGCTTTTCTAGTATAGGGAAGATGATTCTTTCTGTAAAAAACAACTACATATCTATCCCCTACCGATTTCCCTCTATTATAAATAGAAGTAAAATCACTTTTTCTTCTTAAAACGTTTTTTCTAAGCATTTTAAAATTAAGCAGTTAATTTTTTTCTGCCTTTTGCTCTTCTTCTCTTGAGAACGTTTCTGCCGTTCTTTGTGCTCATTCTCTTTCTGAAGCCGTGCTCTTTCATTCTCTGTCTTTTTTTAGGCTGATAAGTCTGTTTCAT
>CANBFZ010000194.1 GCA_947367725.1 uncultured Eubacterium sp. | reverse complement strand
GCTGGGATTTCCGATGTTGCTGAGCAGCGACTGTCATGATCTGGCGCAATTGGATTACGGATTTGCGAAAGTTCTGGAAAAAATACGGAATTGTGTTGATAATGTGAACTGGGTGTGGTAAAATTTAGAGGAAATATTGATTCCAAAAATAAGTAATACGGAGGATGACAATGAAAAAGTTTATTTCATTAACCCTGGTTGCCGTAATGGTGCTCTCTATGAGTTTATTTATGGCAAGCTGCGGTTCCAAAGATGATGGCGGCGACGCAAAAGAGCCCGCTGAAGGCGCTATGAAAATTACAGGTGTAATTGCAACAGAGTTGGGTGATCAGTCTTTCAATGATTCTGCCAATGATGGTTTGAATGAACTGAAAGAAAAAGGCTTTGATGTAAAAATTACAGAATGCCATAATGAGAAACCGCTTTTTGAACAGAGTTTGATTTCAGCTGCTGAGAATTCTCAGTTGGTAGTAGGTGTTGGTTCTGAACTGGATATGATCGGGAAAGTTGCCAAACAGTATCCTGACACCAAGTTTATCTGGGTGGATAAAATTGTAGAAGATTATAAGGATCTTCCAAACTTAACCTGTATTTCTTATAAACAGAATGAAGGATCCTATCTGGTTGGTTATATTGCAGGCTCTATGACAGAATCCGGCGTAGTTGGGTTTATCGGTGGTCAGGATATCGATATCATTAATGACTTCCGTGTAGGATATACGCAGGGTGCGAAACAGGCTGGCAAAGACCGCGGTAAAGAAGTGAAGGTAGTTAAAAACTACACCAATGACTGGTCTGATACCAATGCAGGTGCAGAAGTTGCGCAGTCTCAGGCTGCAGCAGGCGCAGACATCATCTTCTGTGCAGCAGGCGGTTCTGGAAACGGCGCGATTATGAAGGCTGAAGAACTGGGCATCAAGTGCATCGGTGTTGATAAGGATCAGAGAGTTGAATTTCCGCAGTATGCAGATTATATTCTGTGCTCTATGATTAAAAATGTACACAAGTCCATCGTTGATTATGTAACGATGTTTGCAGAAGATGAGTCCAAATGGATGGGCGCAGATGTATTCTATGCAGGATCCGACGGTGATTATGTAAAGGTTGCATATGGTTCCGATGATATGAACCAGCTGGTTTCAGACGATATTATCAAGTCATTAGACGAGCAGATGGCTAAGATTAAAGCTGGAGATATCGTAGTAGAAACTGCCCTGAAATAAGAAGTAATGCAATGAAACACTGCAAAAGGCGTAGCGTGGCAGACGCTGCGCCTTATTTTTTCATTAGAATAAGGAATGTGAGGGAAGAATTTTGCAAGAGACGATTGTAAAGTTTGAAAACGTGACCATGCAGTTTCCAGGGGTGCTTGCCAATGACAATGTCTCCTTCGATATTAAAAAAGGCGAAGTTTTTGCACTGGTGGGCGAAAACGGCGCTGGCAAGAGTACGCTGATGAATATCCTTTATGGTATCAATACGCCGACAGACGGTAGCGTGTATATCAAAGGCAATAAAATGGAAAAGCATGCGCCGGCAGAAGCCATTGAACAGGGCGTGGGCATGGTACATCAGCATTTTATGCTGGTGCCATCTTTTACGGTAGCGCAGAATATTGTGCTCAGCAAGGAGCCGAGAAAAAATCGATTTTTTTATGATTTAAAAGGCGCAGAAAAAGCAGTAGCTGATCTGGTGGAGGAGTATGGGCTGGTTGTAGAGCCTAAAGCTGTAGTAGAAGAAATTAGTGTAGGTCTGCAGCAGCGCGTAGAAATTTTAAAGACGCTGTACAGAGGCGCCGACATTTTGATATTGGACGAGCCGACGGCAGTACTGACGCCGCAGGAAACAGAAGAATTATTTGAAGTCATTCGCTGCATTGTTCGCGAAAAAGAAATGACTGTCATCATTATCACCCATAAGCTCAATGAGGTCATGGCAATTTCCGATCGAGTTGGCGTGATGCGGCAGGGAAAACTGGTCGGTGTGGAAGAAACCCAAAATGTCAATGAAAGAATTCTGGCTTCCATGATGGTCGGACGTGACGTACTCTTCGACAAATTAGAAAAGAAGGGTGCACCTGGGGAAGTCATGATTGATGTGGAGAATCTGCAAGTTGTAGACAATCGGGGACTTCTGGCGGTTCGCGGCGTAGATTTACAGGTACGCGCAGGAGAAATTCTGGGCATTGCAGCCATCGAGGGCAACGGACAGAGTGAACTTTTAGAAGCGATTACCGGGATGCGGCATATTGAAGCCGGTACGATTAAAGTTGCAGGTACAGACATCGCAAAGATGAAGCCAGGTGAAGTGCGGAATTTGGGACTTGCCCATATTCCGGAAGATAGAATTGCGACCGGCGTATCGGTAGAGTCTTCGATTACGGATAATTTGATTATCGGAAAAGAAACCCTTCCGGCATTTTCCAAATACAAGATGCATTTAAAAAAGGCATCCATTACCAGATATGCAAAAGAACTCTTTGAAAAATTCGATATGCGGGGTGCCGGTGTAGAAACAAAAGTAGGCTCTTTATCCGGTGGTAATATGCAGAAAGTTGTTGTTGCCAGAGAATTTTCCTTTGATACGCCAATTATAGTGATTGCACAGCCGACCAGAGGGGTAGACGTAGGCGCGATCGAGTTTATCCATCAGTGTATCATTGACAAGCGAAATCAGGGCTGCGCCATTCTTTTGGTCAGCGCAGATTTGGACGAAGTATTTCGCTTAAGCGATCGGATCATCACCATGTACGAAGGTAAAATTACGGGCGAATTTAAAGAAGGCAAAATTGACAAGATGGGCATCAGTTATTATATGACCGGTCATCGTGGTGAGGAGACAGGAGGTGAGCAGGCATGAATACATTGAAAGAAAAGATCAATGTGAGATACATCGGTACGCTGATTGCCTGTATCGTTGTAGCACTGTTCATCGGGGCGATGTTGATGGTGCTGACCGGATTTAATCCTTTTGAGGCTTACGGCGCCATGATAGAAGGCTCTTTAGGCAGTCCGCGGTTTATTGGCAATACGCTGGAAAAAGCAATGACGCTCTGTTTGCTTGGACTTGCGACTGCGATTGGCGCAAAAGGAGGACTGTTCAATGTGGGCGGAGAAGGGCAGCTGTTCTTCGGCGCATTGACATCAACCATGATTGGATTGTGGTGTTCCAATTTGCCGACTGCTGTTATCATCGTGCTGGCATTTTTCGGTGCTGTAATTGTGGGCGCATTTTATGCTTGGATTCCTGCTATCTTGAAAGTAAAACTGGGTGTCAGTGAAGTGATTACGACTATTATGCTGAATACGGTGGCGATTAAAGTATGCACATACTTGGTCAACGGACCTTGGGTATCGGCGACAAAGGGAGTATCGAAAGGCACAGACTATTTAGAGGAATCGATTCGTTTTGCTAAACTGATTGAATCTTCTAATTTATCGACAGGCTTTATTGGAGGTGTGGTGGTGGCATTCTTTATCTGGTATGTGATGAAGATGACCAGCACAGGACTGCAGATTAAAGTAACTGGTGAAAATGAACGGTTTGCCAGATTTGCAGGACTTCCAAGCAGCAAACTGATGATTGGTTCTATGGTGGCTTCCGGTGCGATTTGTGGTTTTGTAGGGCTTTTATTGGTATATGGCTATCAGGGACAGATGTCACAGGCAGTCAGCAACGAATTCTATTTTGACGGTATGCTGGTTGCCATGATTATGAATTATAACCCGGTCGGCATTATCATTATGAGTTTCTTCTTTGCCATTATGAGTACCGGTGCTGCTTATATGGATATGATGGTTGGTGTATCCACGCAGATTTATGACATCATTTTCTCTATCATCATCTTCCTGATGGCAGCAGAAAAGGGAATCAATGTATGGCTCGAACATAAAAAACTGCAGAGGCAGGCAAGAAAGGAGCTGAAATAAATGTGGGAACAAATTCTAGGTCTGTTTAGTGTCGGACTATTTCAGAATACCATTCGTAATGCAACGCCGGTGCTGCTTGCGGCGCTTGGAGGTCTTTTCACAGAGCATGCCGGCATTATGAATATCGGGATGGAAGGTATGATTTTGATGGGCGCCTTTTTTGCAGTTGCGTTTAGTTTTACTTTCATCAGTGCGCCGATGGGCGTCTTGGCTGCGGTGCTTGTGGGTATTGCGATAGGCTTGTTCTTTGCACTTTTTGTGGTAAAGTTAAAGAGTGATGAGTTTATCATCGGCATGACGATCAATACCTTTGCCGGCGGTCTGACCGTTTTTATGCTTCGTTCTGTTTATGGCAAAGTGGGTACATGGACCGATGCCAATATTAAGGGGCTGGCGCCGATTGAAATTCCGCTGATCAAGGATATTCCGGTTTTAGGGGATATTCTGAGCGGTTATTCTCTGTTTGTATATTTATCGTGGCTCTTTGTCATTTTAGTTTGGATTTTCCTCTATAGAACGCCTTATGGTTTTTGGCTACGAGCGTCAGGCGAACATCCGGAAGCGCTGGAAACCGCAGGGATCAGTCCTGTGAAGATGAAAGTGCTTTCCAGCGTGCTCTGCGGTATTTTCTGCGGATTTGCTGGTGCGCATTTATCGCTGGGATTTTTAAACTGCTTTACAGAGGGTATGAGTGCGAGCCGTGGCTTTATTGCATTTGCCTGCGTCGTATTTGGCATGGCAAATCCGCCGAAAGTGTTCGGTGCGGCACTGCTTTTTGGATTTCTGCAGGCCTTGGGTATCAGACTGCAGTCCGTCGGTGTGCCGAGTGATTTGACCGC
>CANBFZ010000193.1 GCA_947367725.1 uncultured Eubacterium sp. | reverse complement strand
TGTTCTGCATGTGGCCGGAAACTGCTATAGTCCTCCTCCGTCGGCAAAAATGCGTTCCACATGTTCAGGAACATAACCGTAAAATTCCAGACTGCATGCCCTGCTAGCCGAATGCCTGAATCTTTCCAGTGACCAAAACGCGTAATTCTGTTAATATATTCATCCGCAATATTGTAGCCGCCTGAGTGCGCCACCTGTCCATCAATGATAGTGATTTTGCGGTGATCCCGATTGTTATATACCAGCGACAAGAAAGGTTTCATCGTATTAAAACTAAGCACTTTAATGCCTGCCATACGCAGGTTTTTTTCAAAGCCCTTAGGGAGCAGATTCATGCTGCCTACATCATCATAGATCAAGCGCACATCCAGCCCTGCAGCTGCTTTTTCTTTTAGAATTGCAAAGATGCTGTCCCACATTTCTCCTCGTGAAATGATAAAATATTCCATAAAGATAAATCGCTGCGCACTGCGCAGATCCTGCAGCATATCTTCGTAGGCATCATCTCCCAAGGCATAATATTTGCTTTGCGTACCTATCCATGCGGGGAATCCGCCTCTTTTCGCAATATAATCTGTCGTATCTAAAAGCCTTGCAGGTGCAAGACCTGTCAAATCATCTTCTGAAACTAAGTCCTTCCTGTGCAGCGCCTCCTGCGGATTGAGTTTCCACTTCAGCCATCTGGCAGGTCTCTTATTTCCGAAAAACGCATACATCGCCGCCCCCAGCACAGGCAACAGGCAGATTAAAAGGATCCAAGCCGTCTTATAGGCTGGATTGTCATCCCGCCACGTAATAAACAGCGCCATTAAAATCGAAGCAACGCTAAACCCCAAAGAAACCCAGGTGCTGTACTCCGTCAGCGCCATCAACGCCACGCCAAACCAGACCAGCTGAATTAGAATCAAAAGGCCCGTAATTGTCATTCGATTTACGATTTTGCCAAAAATCTTTCCGGCAGTCGTTTTCATTGCTAAATTCCTTTTCCCAATTGTTGTATCAAATTCTAGAAAAAGCGGGCGATCACCGCCCGCCAAAATCCATCTGTCTCAAAGTTTGTCTTGCTTTTACAGGTCCAATCCCCGGCAGACATTGTTCAGGAAATCCTGCACGTTGGTTACAATCCCTTTTGCCGCAAGGCTGCCTCTGTCCCCCAGCTTATTGGCTGCAAATTCAGAGGTATCTACCATATAAAAATACACTGGCCTGATGGTGCCATCAGGAAGAACCCGGTACGTCGGCGTCATATTGCCTGTCGCAATGGTATGCAGCACTGTCGCCATACCGATGACCGTAGTAGCTTTTCTCACATGGGATCGAATGGTATCCTGCCCCACATAAGTATGTTCATACACTTCCGGCAATGGTCCGTCATCGCGGATGGATCCGTTGAGCACAAACGGAATATCGTGCTTCACACAGGCATGAATGATCCCGTTGCGGATGCCTTCTTTTTCAATAAACGCCGGAATTGAGCCGTGGGTATTGATACAGTTGATGGTGTCCAGATGATTATAGTGTCCGTTGATATACGGCGCCTGGGTTTTGATATCTGTACCCAGTGCAGTACCCAGATAAGCGCCTTCCAGATCGTGGGTCGCCAGCGCATTGCCTGCTAATATCGCCTGCACATAGCCGCCTTCGATCAATTTTTCATAGCATTCCCGCGCCTTTGCATCAAAAGAACAAGCAGGTCCCAGCACCCAGACAATATATCCATTGTGGGCTTTCTCATATTTTAAAATATCAACTAGCTGTTCATAGTCGTAGCTGAAACCAGTTTCTCTGCTTCTGCTCTGGCGAAATGCAAAAGTTGCCGCCTTGCCCTGCTCTTCTTTCTCAAAACAATCGGCATGGACATAGATGCCCTCTTCACAATCCTCGCTGCGACCCACGACTACCTGATCACCCTGCTTCAGATTTCTGAACTCTCTTACGTAGATTTTTCCGTTTTCAAAGACCGGCACACTGTCCATCCGGCTGTCTTCCGCTAGATACCACTTGCCGCCGACTTTAAAATATTCTGGATAAATCGAGGTTGCATGAAATCCTGCCGGTGCAGCTTTATCTACAGGCGCCGCCACCAGCTTGGCATTGGGCGCCTTTACAAACTTTTCCTGGGAAAAATCCGGTTCTATATAGTTTGGTAATTTAAACATGTTCTTCTCTTTCTATCCTTATTTTTCAATGCGCGCTACGCCGCCCATATAGTTTCTTAGCGCTTCTGGAATGACCACGCTGCCATCGGCCTGCTGAAAGTTTTCCAAAATTGCCGCAACAGTTCTGCCCACTGCAAGACCAGAGCCGTTAAGCGTGTGTACAAATTCTGGTTTACCCTTGTCTCTTCTGAAACGAATGCCTGCTCTTCTTGCCTGGAAATCCTCAAAATTACTGCAGGAGGAAATTTCCACGTATCTGCCGTAGCTCGGCATCCAAACTTCGATATCATATGTCATCGCACTGGAGAAGCCCAAATCGCCGGAGCTGAGTCTGACCACTCTGTATGGAATGCCCAAAATCTTCAATACGGCTTCCGCATCGGCAGTCAATTTTTCCAGTTCATCATAAGACGTTTCCGGATCAACGAATTTTACCAATTCCACCTTGTTAAACTGATGCTGTCTGATCAGACCTCTGGTGTCTCTGCCTGCGGAACCTGCCTCTGCTCTAAAACAAGGGGTATATGCGGTGTAGTAAACCGGCAGTTCCTTTTCATCCATAATCTCACCGGCACGCAGATTAGTCACAGGCACCTCTGCAGTCGGAATCAGGAAGAAATCTTTCTGCGGCACATAGAACATATCCTCTTCAAACTTAGGCAGCTGACCAGTACCTGTCATCGCCGCTCTGTTTACCATAAACGGCGGCAGAATTTCTGTATAGTCCTGATCGATAGTATGCAGATCCAACATAAAATTGATCACTGCACGTTCCAGTCTTGCGCCAAGTCCCTTATATACAGTAAATCTTGCGCCGGAAATCTTAGCCGCTCTTTCAAAGTCTAAAATGCCAAGGGATTCCCCGATATCCCAGTGCGCTTTCGGTTCAAAATCAAAGACAGTCGGTTCGCTGAACTTACGAATCTCTACATTATCACTGTCATCTTCTCCAAACTGCACGTCTTTGTACGGCGTATTCGGCACACTGAGCAGGGCCATTCTCAATTCTTCTTCAATTGCAGAAAGCTGTCCATCCAGCTCTTTAATCTTACCGGACAGTTCTTTCATTTCTGCCATAATCGCTGTAGTATCTTCCCCAGCTTTTTTCAGCTTCGGAATTTCTCTGGAAACAGTATTCTGCTGACTTTTCATCGCTTCTACTTCTGCCAGCACCGTTCTTCTTTCTTCATCTAGGCGTTTGACTTCTCCAATACCGAAGTCTCCTTTCCCTCTAAATTCTACTCTGGCTTTTACGCCTTCAAAATCTTCTCTGATTCGTTTAATATCTAACATGGTGTTCCTCCTTTACAGCAAGTTCTTCTTATATCTGATGTACAGACTGCTCAGCTGGTTGACTTTCTGCTGAATTTCCAGCTGCAGTGCGGACGCCAAGTCATATGCTCCATCGTCCAGCGCATTCTTCGCCCGCGTCAACAGACACTTTTCTGTAATTGTATCCTTTGCAATTTCGTGCCTGATTTGATCGATTTCCCGCCAATTTTTAATGTCATAATCAGAAAAATCATCTAAATTATGTACCTGTTTACAACTTCGAATAAAATTCATCGTATCTGGAATGATTCTGTCGTGGAGTTCTGTTTTCCACTGTGATAAAGTCTGCTCCCGATAAGATTCCAACACGATCTCTGGCATTACATCGCCGTCCTTAAAAATTTCCAGTCGCTCTGGGTATCGGTCAAAGGCACACAGATTTTCCCAAACGGTTGCTGGCGCATGACCAAAGAGATGATCTCTTTCTTCCTGCGAAAAATCTTCAAAGACATTATGCTCGCTGCGGTATTCCCGCTCTGTTTCCAGATAAAAGTCTGTCTCTCCGTGCTTTTTAGAAATGGACTGCTGCAACTCTTTCGGCGTTTTGCCAGCCGCAAGGACTGCTCGAATTCCATCCAAAACCGCCATATATGCGGTAGCAATCACCAGATAAGTGTTGCTCTTTGGATTCGGTGCACGTAGTTCAAATCGTGTTGCCATCGGATTTTTGGCGTCCCGAATCAGCCCTACCAGCACAGTTCTATTTCTAGATGGCTCCGTTACAGTTCTGCCGAGAGACGTTACAATGCAAACCGGCGCTTCATAGCCTGGCTTCAGTCGGTTAAACGAATCATTGGACGAGCTGACAAACGGATTGATGACTTCATAGTTTTTCAGAATGCCCATCAGTGCGCCGTACCCCAGCGGATTCATAAAGTCTTCGCCAAAGTCCGCCGGTGCAAACATACTGACCATCTTACCATTTTTCAGCTTCGCCGCAAGTCCCAGGTGGGTATGTTCGCCGCTTCCCGCAACGCCTTCAAAAGGCTTCGCCATAAAGGTCACATCCAGCCCATGTTTGGTGAAGATATCTCGTACCACATATTTGACCTGGTTTTCATTGTCTGCTGCCTGCATGGCGTCTGCAAATTTCCAGTCAATCTCTAGCTGTTCCATCACATGGTCATAATGACCGCTGTTTCCCATCTTTGCCTTGACGCCGCCGACTTCTTTATGCCCCATCTCCACTTCAAAGCCGTACTTATCTAAAATCATCAGCGTTTCTTCTAACGCGGTTCTCACTTCTCCGTAAGTTCGTTTCCAATACTGCTCTTTCAAAA
>CANBFZ010000192.1 GCA_947367725.1 uncultured Eubacterium sp. | reverse complement strand
CGCTCGTTCTCTTGGGAAAGCCTCGCGTTTGACCTACCATCAATTTGCTTCGCAAATTGGGTTAGGTCATAAAAAAACCCGCTGTATCAAGCGGGTTTCCTTCGCGTAATTTAGATGGCACGGTTAATCTTGTTTGATCTGATGCATCTTGTACATACATTGGCTCTTCTTACTGTACCATTGTCGTTGATTCTAACAGTCTGAATGTTTGCATTCCACTTTCTTCTTGTGTGTCTGTTGGAATGGGAAACAGCGTTTCCTGAAACCTGACCTTTTCCGCAAATTTCGCATTTTCTTGACATCTACCGCACCTCCTTATAATATGTTAAGCATGCCTTGCATTTCTTTCATTAAATCCGTTCATATCGAACAAGCGATATTATATCACAGAATCCATAGCAATTACAAGTATTTTTTCATAAATAGATTAGAAATTTTCTAAAACCACTGCGTACCCTACTGATAAGGCTCGTTTCAGATCAATGACACGCTGATTTCTGCTGCCCCGAAACTGCAATGTCAAATCTCTCTCTGCCTCCTGATACTTTCCGTCTATCAGTACATCTGTCAGAGAAAGCAACGCCTTCAGCGCAGGCGTATGCGCCCTCATCGCCATCAATTCCTCAAAAGTATAGCCAGAATACAAAAGAACCGAAAGTCCTCGTTCTCTTACGCCACGCGCCAGCGCCAAAAATCCTTCCGGTTGACAAACTGGTTCTCCCCCGCTGAACGTTACACCGTCGAGAAGCGGATTGGCATCAATCGCCTGGAGAATGGTTTCGATACTGCAGTCATAACCGCCATCGAAATCATGGGTGCCTGCATTGTGACAGCCCGGACAATGATGTGGACAGCCCTGGCTGAAAACGACGAACCGGATCCCCGGTCCGTCGACAATTGATTCCCTTACAACACCTGCAATCCGCAGTGTCTTCCCTTGCATCTGTTCCATCAGATTCGCTCAAATCCTTCTCCGATTCCATGCTTTACACGGTCTTTTTCTTCAGAAGTCTTGGCATCGTTCCAGTGATCCATCGTGCCAACCAGATACCCTGTAATTCTTCTGATTCTTTCAAAATCAGGATTTCCATCGCCTTCTTTTCTGCCACATGCCGGACATGCATTATCAATGATACCAGTATAGCCGCAAACTGGATCTCTATCTACCGGATGATTAATCGAACCGTAACCGATGCCGCTATCTTTCATACATCTGACGACTTTCTCAAAAGCATCCAAATTTTTCAGCGGATCGCCATCCAGTTCTATGTAAGAAATATGTCCGCCGTTGGTCAGCTGATGGAACGGGGCTTCTTTCTTAATCTTATCGAATGCATTAATATCATAGTAAACTGGTACATGAAAACTGTTGGTGTAATAATCTCTGTCTGTTACGCCCGGAATCACACCGTATTTTTCCTTATCAATTCTGACAAATCTGCCGGAAAGTCCTTCTGCTGGCGTTGCAATCAGCGACCAGTTGAGTCCAGTCTTTCTCGCCTCTTCATCCATGCGTTTTCTCATGTAAGCAACAATTTCCAGCCCCAGCTTTTCTGCTTCCTCCGATTCTCCATGATGCTTGCCAATTAAAGCTTTCAGCGCTTCTGCAAGACCGATAAATCCGATGGTCAGCGTACCGTGTTTCAGCACTTCTTCGATCGTATCATCTGGTTTCAGCCCTTTAGAATCAATCCAAACACCCTGTCCCATGAGGAACGGGAAGTTCTTTACTTTCTTCATACACTGGATCTTGTATCGTTCATTGAGCTGACCGATGGCAATATCAATCATGTGATCTAAACCATCAAAGAAAATATCCACATCGCCTTTGGCTTTCAGTGCAAGCCGCGGCAGATTGATAGAGGTAAAGGAAAGATTTCCTCTGCCGTATACAATTTCTCTGGATGGATCATGTACATTGCCGATGACACGGGTTCTGCAGCCCATATAGGCGCACTCTGTCTCCGGCTGTCCCGCTTTATAGTACTGCAGATTAAACGGCGCATCCAGGAAAGAGAAGTTCGGAAACAGTCTCTTTGCCGACACTCTGCATGCCAGTTTAAATAGGTCATAGTTCGGATCCTCCGGATTGTAGCTGACCCCTTCTTTCACTTTGAAAATCTGAATTGGGAAAATCGGTGTTTCACCATTTCCAAGTCCCGCCTCAGTCGCCTTCATGATACACTCCATAACAAGACGTCCCTCTGGCGAAGTATCTGTTCCGTAATTCAAAGAACTAAACGGCACCTGCGCGCCAGCTCTGGAATGCATGGTGTTCAGATTATGAATCAGCGCTTCCATCGCCTGATAGGTCTTTCGTTTAATTTCCTTATCCGTAAATTTCTGCGCCATGGTCTGCAGCTTTTCGATTTCTTCCGCAGAAGCATATGCTTTCAGTGCTTCTGCTTCATATTGCAGATAATTGTTATCCCATGCCATGCACGGACTCACACCGTACTGCGCTTCAATTGCAGTCGTCATCGCTTTGGTTTTGGCGCTGCCATCCTCTACATCAAGCATGCCTTCCAGGAGTTTACCCAGATTTCTGTAGTAGAGCTTTCGGAATGACTTCCGCACACCCGGCGCCATACTATAATCAAAATTCGGTACAGACTGTCCGCCGTGCTGGTCATTTTGGTCTGACTGAATTGCAATGCAAGCCAGCGCCGCATAGCTCTCAATGCTGTTTGGCTCTCTCAAATGTCCATGGCCTGTAGAAAATCCATCCTTCAGTAAATCCAGCAGGTCAATCTGACAGCAAGTCATGGTCAAGGTATAAAAATCCATATCGTGAATGTGAATGTCTCCGCTGTCATGGGCCTTTACATATTTCGGATCGATGACATACATTTTATAGAACTCTTTGGAACCCTCTGAACCATACTTGAGCATGGTGCCCATGGCAGTATTTCCATCGATGTTCGCGTTCTCACGTTTTACATCGTTATCTTTTGCTTCTTTAAAGGTCAGATCCTCATATACACGCATCAGTTTGGTGTTCATATCCCGTACGCGGGTACGTTCCGCCCTGTACAAAATGTATTCTTTCGCCGTGCGAGCATGTCCAGCCTCAATCAGCACCTTTTCTACTGCGTCCTGAATCTGCTCCACAGTCGGCGTCGTATTATGACAGATTTCCAAAAGGTAAAGTTCCACCTGTCTTGCAAGATATGCCGCCATGTCTCTATCTTTGCCGCCCAAAACCTGTGCTGCCTTAAAAATGGCCTCTGTAATCTTTTCTACATCAAAATTGACTGTTCTGCCGTCTCTTTTGACGATTTTCATGATACTTTCCATTCCGCAAGTTCTCCTTAATATATACAATATCTAGTACGTTTTTCTTTTTTTCCAAAAGAGATTATACTATTGTTACCACAGAAGGTCAACCACTAAACACAAATTCTTTTAAAAAACAAAAGACACATCCTCTCCGATGTGCCTAAAAAGTCTCTCGCTCTATTTGTGAAGTTTTTCGTAATACTCTGCGCGCAGCATAGATTTCAGCTGCAGATTGACATACTTGCCGTTCTTCTTGCCAGCATTTCGCATTAGTCCTTCATTTTTAAAACCTACCTTTTCATAAAGCGACGCTGCAATCTTGTTCGTCTCAAAATGATCGATGGTCACGCGTTCCATATGCAGATTGATAAATGCATACTCCAAAATCAGACGCAGCGCTTCTTCTCCGTAGCCTCTTCCTCTGTTGGATGGATCTGCAATATAGATTCTCGTCACGTCCAGCGAATCCTCGCGCATATTAATTCTCGAAAGATATATTTTGCCGATAGGATTTCCTTCTGGCTTCTCCGTGATGGTAAACTGCAGCTTAGCAGGGTCTAGATTATACTTGACATACTCTGTGACAATCTCCTCATAAGATCTGCCCTCATCTATGGTAAAAAACTCCGTCACTTCCGGCAAAGTTTCCCATTCCGCAAAATATCGGCAGTCATCAAATACCGTTTCTCTAATGATTAAGTTCTTCGATTCCATCTTCTGTACTCCTGTATAATTCTTAAGATTGTGTGAAGTTTTGGGAAAAGCCTACTATTTTCCCTTTATTTATGGTATCATTATATATGATTTTTTATGTAAAAGAAATGATTATTTCAAAAAAATCCAAAATAAATCTATAAAAATACACGGAGGAGATTGACAATGAAAAAGCTAGTATCCTGTTTCCTGTTGCTCGCTTTGATTGGAACGTCTCTTTTTTCACTCAGCGGCTGTGCTGAGGAAGAAGAAGATCTTTCTGCAAAAATTCAGGAAAAAATCGTTGCCTATCAAACCGATTTAAAAGATTCTGCCCAGACCCTGACCACGGCTGAAGCTGTTCGCGACTACCTGGTAAGCTGGGCCAAACAGAAAGGGATTCACTGTACCTGCGACAGCAGCCTGAATGTCATCATGGACGTGAAATCGAGCAAAGAATACAAAGAAGCAGCGCCGACGGTCATCGTTTGTGCTTATGACGCAGAACAGATTGAAAACTGCATTGCGCCCATGGCCAGTGCACTGTATCTGGCAAAAAACAACGAATCTGCAGGAAAGCTTTCTATTATCTTTCTCAATGATTCCGGTCACAGCTATGACGGCATCAAAGCACTGCGCAGTAAATATTTCCCCGATGCGGCAAATGTATTCTGTCTCAACTACAGCGATCGAAACATGTGGTCAACCAATACCGGAGGCAGATCTACCTATCGGTTTACCACCGAAGTATCTGACACAGCGCCAAGAAACGACAAAGCATATAAGATCAGAATCAGCGGCCTGCCAGG
>CANBFZ010000191.1 GCA_947367725.1 uncultured Eubacterium sp. | reverse complement strand
GTGATACGCAGAATTTATTTTGGCAAATAATAAAGGGAAAATTTTCTGTTGCATTTTCACCGCCGTCTTGTTATATATGTAATAAACAAATGCACCAGAAAGGAGGCAGGCGCAGGTGGACAGCAAAGTGTTGGAACAGCTTTACAAAACATATTGCCGAGAACTTTATCTCTATATCTACGCCATCTGCAAAAACAAAAGCCTGGCGGAAGACCTGCTGCAGGAAACCTTTCTCAAAGCCATTCTGGCACTGCCAGACAATCATACCAACATGCGCGCCTGGCTTTATCTGGTCGCAAGGAACCTTTCCTATAATGCACTGAAGAAAGCCCGGCATACCGCTTGCGAACTTTCCAAGGTCACCGCCGCGAAGACGGACGAAGGTCCTCTGGACACACTTTTGCAAAAAGAGCAGTACCGCAGTCTTTACGATAACCTGCAAAAGCTTTCTAAACGTTCAAGAGAAATCCTAATGATGCAGTACTTTGGAAAACTTTCTCACAAAGAAATCGCCTCTGTTTTGAAAATGACACCGCAGGCGGTTCGCATGGCAGCCGTGCGTGCCAGAAAAGAATTGAAAACATATATGGAGGAGGAACTATGACATACCGTGAACTACTTGCACTATACAAAAAAGGGGAACTGGCAGAGCAGGAGGCGGCAAACGTCCGCACTGATATTGAACGGCAGGAAGCCATCGCAGAATATCTCTGCGACATAGAAGATGCCTTTGACATTGATTTAGTTGATTTGCCCGAGGAAACCCAGGACGCGCCTTACGATTTTGCAAAGGCCATCAACCGCTCTATCAAAAGAGCATTCAGAAAACTTGGCGTCATTGTACTGGTACTTACGCTGATTATGACCCTGTTCATCCAATTTTCCCTGCCGAAAATCGTATCTTCCTTTTACTATAATCCGGATAAAATCATCGGTGAAGGAGAATATCGAACTACCAGACAAATAGAACTGGATATGGCAGTTTACACCAGCTTAATGCTGCCCGGTTATTATCGTGATACAGTCAGTGTGACGCCTCTGGGCTACGGCAACTACGACATCAACATCGCCCAAAGCGTCTCCTACAACAATCGTTTCTCCGACCTGTCCGGAAAAATCGAAAAAGGGCGGCTGACCCTTTACAACAACAATATTCTGCGCAGACCTTCTGTAAATATCTTCACATGGTACGATATTCTATCAACAGAAAGAGATTCCTATGTCACAAACAGACCATTATCCGATTTTCTAAAAGCGTCTGACTATGGAAAAAGCGCTATGAATCCGGCAGACAAATACGTGGTCTTTGTCACACTAAACGAGCAGATGGATTATGAAGACTTCATTGCATGGACAGAAAAAGAAGGCATTCCGGGTCAGCTCTGGTGCGTGCCATGTACCAGCGACTTTGGAAACCCGCAAAACCTGGGCTTTTATTACGATTTTCAATACGGCACCGATATGCCATGGGACAAAGAATCATACCCTAATTTATTCCTGGATACGGACAAAGATATCGAGAAAGAAAGCACCATGCTGTCTCTCTTTACCAGCCAGCTTCGCTACCTTGCCGCACAAGACGCATTCTGCGAAATGTTAAATCTATATCCGGAAGAACTGCGTAGCTCCGCCGATTACGTCGAAAAAAACGGACTTAGAATTTACGGCTTTGCCACCTTAGTAGACAAAAAACATGCAGAGCAAATCGAAAAAGCTGACAAGGTATTCCGCATCAGCGCAGAAGAACTCATTTAACCCTGCATGCTTTTCCAAACGCAAAACAGGAGATGATCCCCCACCTTGCTTCGTAGGGGATCGTCTCTATTTTATTCTTCCTTCAACGCCTCCGGATTCAGCGCCAGCAGCTCCTCTGCTGTAAACAGCCCATCCTTTCGGATCAACCTGTCATCGAACCAGATTTCACCGCCGCCATATTCCGGTCTTTGAATCAGCACAAGATCCCAGTGGACGGAAGAACGATTTCCGTTATCCGCATCCTCATAAGCCATGCCCGGCGTCAGGTGGATGCTGCCGCAGATTTTTTCATCAAATAAAATATCTTTCATCGGTGCAAGCACATATGGATTTACGCCGATGGCAAACTCTCCAAAATACCGGGCGCCTTCGTCTGCGTCCAGCAATTTATTGATGCGCGCCGTGTCATTTGCGGTCGCCTTAACAATACGGCCGTTTTCTATTTCAAATCGCACATTTTCGTAGACAAACCCCTGCATTTCGCTGGCCGCTTTATAGGTGATGACCCCGTTTACCGATTCTTTCACCGGCGCAGTATAAACCTCTCCGTCAGGAATGTTCATCTTGCCGTCGCATTTGATAGCCGGAATGCCCTTGATGGAAAAAGTCAAATCCGTGCCTGGTCCTTTGATTCTCACCTGATCTGTTCGGTTCAAAAGTTCCACCAGCCCATCCATGGTCCGGCTCATCCGCCCGTAATCCATGTTGCACACCTGAAAATAAAAATCTTCAAAAGCCGTCAGGCTTTTTCCTGCAAGCTGCGCCATAGAAGGGGTCGGATAGCGAAGAACTACCCACCGGGTTTCATTGACACGCCGGTCCAAAACCGGCTGTAGCATGCAGTCAAAGAGCTGCAGCTTTTCCGCGGGCACGTCGGAAAGCTCCGCGATATTATCACCACCGCGAATGCTGATATAGGCGTCCATCTCTTTCATGCGCAAAAGTTCCATTTCGCACTGCAAAGAAAGCTGATCCCTGCTTGCCCCCATCAGAAGCTCCCGCAGCACCCGATCGTTTTTCTCCTCCGCAAAAGGCACCGCGCCCAGCCGGTACGCATCCCGAATCAGCTGCTCTACAAGGGGCAAAGTTTCTTTCCCCTCATATTCAATCAGCACCTTTTCGCCTTTCTGCAAATTGCAAGCGTATTCCGCTAACTGTCTGGAAAGTTTTTTTACTCTTTCATCCATATTACCGTTCTCCTTTCCGAAGCACTCTGCCATAGCCGCCGCCAATAAAGGTGCCCTGCCGCATTACCGGCTTTCCGTTGACAAATACGTAGTCGATGCCCGCAGGATCCTGCAAAGGATTTTCCTCCTCGTCAAAGCTGCGCAGCCGCTCCCTATCCAAAATCACCAGGTCTGCAAAGTTTCCCTCACGAATCACGCCGCGGCCAGCAACGGCAAACCGCTCCGCCACAAAGCCACTGGCTCTGCGAACCGCTTCCTCAAAGCTGCAGAAGTCGCAGCTGGTGTCCGCGCCTTTGCCATATCTGTTCAAATACCTCGGAATATAGCCGATATTCATGCTATTTGGAAACAGAGGGATTTCCCCATCTCCGGTCAGATTGCTCTCCTTGGCGTAACTGCTGCCGTCAGAGCAAGGCATAGCATAAGGCGCTTTGCAGAGCAAATCAACTGCCTCTTCAAAATCCGGCGACACTAAATCCGCTGCCATATCCGGATCTTCTGCAAAGAGCGCCAGCATACTGTCTGTGAGAGAAAGTCCCAGTTCCTGTGCGATATCCGGTAGCTGCCTGCCTTTATAGATCGGATTTTTATGCTGCAAAATGCAAAACTCCGGCAGCCAACTGGTATCGCTTTCCGCATCCAGTGCAGGAAGCTGCCCATCCGCAATCATCGCATGAACAAGTTCCCGAAATGCCGGGTCACGCAAGCGCTGCGCAAGCTGCGCTCTGGTGCCTGCCAGCTTTACAAGCGGTTTTATAAAATAACCGAAAGACACCTGCGTAAAGTCTGCGCACATAGCAGAAGGAATCACATCATAGGTCAAATCCATGCCACCTTCACGCATTTGATCAAAATAGTTCAGTGTTTTCTTTGCAGCCTGCGCCGCAGCTTCGCCGTCCTCTGCCATATTCATCACATGGACATGGGAAACGTTGACTTTCAGCAGCAACCCCGCTGCCTGCCGGAACATTTCCGCATAGCCGCCCATCCGGTCAGGCGCATCGGTGCCGTTGTAGTTATAAGTATGGCTGGAAAACACGCCGTCATAATCTGAAACCACCTGCAGCAGCCTGCGGATTTCACAATCATCCGCGTAAGGTCCTGGCAGATAAAGAGGATCTCTTCCGGTAGACATACCGAATGCCCCCGCTTCCATCGCAAGACGCACGGCTTCCTCCATAGCGACAAGTTCCGGCTCCTTTACTTCCCGCAGACAATCTTTACCCATCACTGCAGTCCGAACGGCGCTGTGTCCGACAAGCGGCGCCATATTGCAGCCCAGAGACATCTGCTCGCATTTTGCTGTAAACTCGTCAAAGGTATTCCAGTCCAGCGTTACACCGTATCGATGCTTTAAAGCCGCAGCCCCCTGCTCTCTGTCAAAAATCAGCGGATTCATGTCTTCATCACCGGCGCCTGCTTCCTCCAAAAAGGCAAGGTCCAAATCTGAATAGTATAGGGTTTCTGCCCCTTGGGGCGCTGGGCTATACCCGCAATTTCCAGTAACGACGGTCGTTACGCCCTGCTTCAGATACGGCTCCATGGCAGGTTCGCTAAGTACCGACATATCCACATGGGTGTGGGGATCGATAAAACCGGGCGTCACCGTCTTTCCCTTGGCGTCAATCACCTGGACAGCAGCAGGTTTTTCCGCGCTGCCGCCCTCTTCATCTTTTCTGATATATGTAATCACATCTCCCGTAATGCCGATATCTGCTGCATATCCCGGCTTTCCCGTACCGTCACAGACCCATCCGTTTTGAATCAGTATATCTAACATAGTATCCCCTTTCTGTTATGCCGCCATAGACATCATAACCATGATGATGCAAACGATCGCA
>CANBFZ010000190.1 GCA_947367725.1 uncultured Eubacterium sp. | reverse complement strand
AATAAAATTACTGCCCGAAAACGAAAGACCTGTAGAGAAAGCGTGCAGGCAAGGCATAGACAAGCTGTCTAATGCGGAGCTGATTGCACTGATTCTGCATACAGGTACAAGAAACAAATCAGCGATTGGTTTGGGGGAGGATGTTCTTTCCGCTTTTTCTGATGGCATTGGCAGTCTGGGCGGCTGTACGCTGGAAGATCTTCTGCAGATTGACGGGATCGGCGCTTCCAAGGCCTGCAGGATTTTGTCTGCGGTTGAACTGGGAAAGCGAATTGCAAAAGCTGTACCGATGCGACGTTTCAGTGTGGAAAAGCCAGAAGACATTGTGCAGCTTTTCATGGAAGAACTGCGCTATCAGAAGAAGGAACACTTTAAGTGCGTGCTTGTTAACGCCAAGGCAGAAATCATTGCGGTGGATTCTGTCTCTGTAGGCGAATTGTCCAGCACGATCATTCATCCGAGAGAAGTGTTTCAGCTGGCAATCAGAAAGAGCGCTGCTGCTGTAATCTTAATCCATAATCATCCTAGTGGCGACCCTGCGCCAAGTCGACAGGATACCGAAACAACCAAACGGCTCATTGAAGGCGGAAAACTTCTGGGCATTCGTGTGCTGGATCATATCATAATCGGCGACGGCAGATATGTCAGTATGGGAGCCATGGGACTGATAGAGGAAACGTGATAGAATTTTTGGAGGTAACAGAATGTTTAACTTATTTTCGGCAAAAGATATGGGAATTGATTTAGGCACTGCCAATACTTTGATTTATGTCAAGGACAGTGGAATTGTACTCAACGAGCCTTCTGTCATTGCCATGGACAACAGAAGAGGTGTGACGTTGGCAGTTGGTATTGAGGCGAAGGAAATGATCGGCAAGGCACCTGCCAACATTGATGTGGTTAGACCACTGCAGGACGGCGTTATTTCTGATTTTGATAGAACCGCTGACATGCTGAAAGCTTTCATTGAAAAAGCGCTGACCTCTAACAAGATCAAAAATTTTAGAGTGGTGGTCGGTGTGCCAAGTGGGGTAACAGAAGTTGAGAAACGTGCAGTGGAAGAAGTGGTTAGGAATATGGGCGCATCAGAAGTTTATATCCTGGAAGAGCCTATGGCAGCTGCAATCGGTGCGGGTCTGGATGTAGACAGCTCTACGGCATGTATGATCGCTGATATTGGCGGCGGTACGACAGATATTGCAATTATTGCGCTAGGCGGGATTGTAGCAAGTTCCTCCATTCGTCATGCCGGAGATAAGTTTAATGATGCAATTATTCAGTATATGCGCAAAAGACATGCACTTTTAATCGGTGAAAAAACAGCAGAATATTTAAAAATTCAGGTGGGCGCGGCTTGTCTGGATTTAGATGAGAACGGAGATGAAATCATTACTGCGGTTAATGCCAGTGGCAGAGATATTATTTCGGGTCTTCCAAAGATTCTGGAAGTAACCAATCGGGATATTATGATGGCTTTGCAGGAATCTGTGGATATTATTGTCGATGGTGTAAAAGCTACTATTGAGAAGGCGCCGCCTGAAATTGCTGCAGATATTGCATCAGGCGGGATGATTCTTTCTGGTGGCGGCGGAATGATTCATAATTTGGATCAGATGATTGAAAAGCGAACCGGTGTTAAGGCATATATTGCTGAAAATGCCTTTGAGGCAGTTGCCCTTGGAACTGGTATGAGTCTCAACAACATCGAAAAGCTGAAGATTTATGCGACCAGCATCAATAGAAGATAGGAATGACAGGGTATGAAGTGGATTAAAAATCACAAGTTAATCAGTTTTCTTCTGACGGTAATTCTTTTGAGTTTGCTGTTTCTTCTAGGTTCAGCAGCAACCGGCGGAAGCGGCAACATTGTGACAGGCTTACTCAACAGTGTATATACTGCCATAGAAAAGCCGGTGACTGCTGTTGCAGGGGGGATTTCTGACAATATTTCCGGCATTTTTTCTTATAAAGATCTGCAAAAAGAAAATGCAGCGTTGAAAGAAGAAAATCAGAAACTAAAGGAACAGGTGACAGGTCTTACGCTTTCTGCCAATGAGCTGAAGGAATTGAAAGAATTGTCTAAAGTGCTGAACTTCAAAGGGATCGGCGGCGAAACAGATATTGTGTCAGCCGATGTGGTTTCTATGGACGGCACCAACTGGATGAATATTTTTACGATTAACGTGGGAACGGAGAGTGGTGTTTCTGCGGGCAGTGTTGTAGTTTGCGGAGAAGGCCTTGTCGGCAAAGTGCATTCGGCTGGCAAAGGCTGGGCGAAAGTAATCTCTATGATTGACCAGTCCAGCAAAATCACCTTCAAAGTTTCTGGAAATTTGAAGCTCATCGGCGTGGTAGAAGGTGCTTCTGACGGAACCTTAAGCGGTTTTATGTTGGACAGCAATGCGAAGGTTTCAGAAGGGGATCGGCTGGTGACCAGCGGCATGGGACTTTTCCCTGCCGGCATTGAAATTGGCAGAATCACAAAGGTTCGTTATGACAGCGATGCGCAGTTGCAGAAGGTTGATATCAAATCTTCTGTAGACTTTAAATCGCTGCAGAAAGTCACGGTGATCCTATGAGATATTGGCACGGCTTTCTTCTCTATCTAGCGGCATTTTTTCTGCAGCCGTTTCTGCAGCAGCTGATTCCGTTTTTTGGAAATCACGTCAACTTGATTTTATGTCTAACTGTCGTACTGACATTTTTGTTTGACGAAACCTTGCCGGGCATTTTGTGTGGCTTTATTTTCGGCGCGCTGCATGATATTGTATACGGTGTGTATTTGGGACCGGGTGTTGCAGCACTGATGGTGACGGGAGTTGTTGTCCTGGTGCTGCGGGAATTTGTCAATATAGAAAATTTTTTCAATGCCGTTTTTACGATGTTGTTTTCCACATGGCTGTTTACATCGGTATATTGGGGTATTTATGCTGTGATGGGAAGTCCGTATACTTACGGATATGTGATGAAGACTATACCGCTTCAGCTTTTATTCAATAGTCTGGTTGCTGCTGCGGTTTATTTGTTATTGATTAAAAGGGTTATGAAACATAGAAGAGATAGGTATTTTCGATGAATAAAGGGTTAAAACAGGCGCATACAAGGTATCAGCAGATTGTAGTGGTACTCATTCTTCTGATGGTGATTCTGGCGTTTCGGCTGTTCATGGTGACAATTCTGCAGCATGAGTCCTGGACGTCTGAAGCATCGGAACAGAATACCAAGACGATCAGTACACCTGCGCCGCGGGGGAATATTTACGACAGAAACGGGGAGGCACTGGCGGTCAATAAGCAGGTGTTTACCGTTAATTTCAATGTCAGCGCACTGTCCACAGAGGAAATCAATGCATCTGCTCTTGCGCTGATTCATACACTAGAAAAAAATGGCGATGCATATACTGACAATTTTCCAATTAAAATAAACAAAGAAGGAAAATTTTATTATACGTATAAACAGCAGATCAAGAAATGGCTGGCAAAGCAGGGCTTTGATACGAACCTTTCTGCTGCCGAGGCATTTAGCAGACTGTGCAGCAGATATAACTTGGATGACAGTCAGGAAGCAAGACGGGAATCCATGAATACGCTGGAGACAAAGTATAATCTGAGCATTCCCATCAATGCAGATAAGATGGTTTATACTTATGATCAGTCGCTGGAACTGTTCTTTGGAAAGTTTAGTTCCTTTGAAGATGAATTCAACGGTAAAATGTCTGCAGAAGCGTGCTTTCGAGCACTTTGCAAGAAATACGATATAGATCCGGCGCTTTCGGACCAAGAAGCAAGAAAGATTTTTATTATCAGAAACGAAATTGCCACTAATGGTTTTACCAGGTATCTACCCATCAAGGTTGCGTCTGATATCAGTGAAAAGACCATTGCACATATTGAAGAAACCGGAATTCCTGGTGTTGAGATTGTTTCTGAAAGCGAGCGAGTTTATCCCAACAAAAAAACAGCATGTCATATTCTAGGCTATTTAGGCTCCATTTCTGAGAGCGAAACGGCATATTATGTAGAAGAACGCGGCTACAGTGCCAGTGACCTTGTGGGAAAAGATGGCATTGAGGCAGCCTTGGAAGAAAAGTTGCATGGAACACCAGGCACGACGCAGATTCGAGTCAACAGCGGCGGAGAATATGTGGAAACGGTCAGCGAGAGTGCACCGAAAAAGGGCGCTGATGTATATCTGACCATCGACCTGCGGCTGCAGAAAGCGACAGAACAGTCCCTTGCCAAAGCGGCGCGCGGAAAGAGCGGTGCAGCAGTAGCCATCGATGTGGAAACTGGTGATGTGCTTGCCATGGCAAGTTATCCGACCTATGATCCGAATATTTTTGCCAACGGTATTTCTGATAAGGCCTGGGAGTCGGTGCAGCAGGAGAATCCGAGGGATTCTTTTTCCCCGGCGCCATTATATAACAACGCAACGAAAGCTGCCATTCAGCCCGGCTCTACCTTTAAGCCGATTACCGCTGTAGCAGCACTGGAAGCGGGTCTTGATCCAAACCGCAGCATTTATGACGACGGTATGATTGAGTATGGTGACAGAGAATGGGGCTGTTCTGCCTGGAATGACTATGGCGGCAGACACGGCAGTCAGACTTTGGAATGGGGAATCGGAAATTCCTGTAACACATATTTTTACAATATTGCAACAGGAAAAGACTGGGACTCCGGTGCGTCCCTAGGCTACACGCTGACGGTAGAAGACCTGATGGATACTGCAAAGAAATTTGGGCTGGGCACCAAAACCGGCATTGAAATCGACGAAGTGGTGGCGCCAACGCCGTCCGCACAAACAAAAATTA